>CAJUKM010000054.1 GCA_910587535.1 uncultured Bacilli bacterium | reverse complement strand
CAATCGATTACTACCGATTATTTAGGGACTCTATATGTACTAATAAAAATGAATTGTCCAGAAAATATCGAGATAAATATTCAGGATATCATAAGTAGGGTAGACATCTTTACAAAAAAAGATTCCATACTTAATAGGACTAATTGGAGTGAGTTGTGGGCAAACAAAGTTGATTATTTAGAATATCAGGTGAGTGAACTTAGTACTACTCACAAAATAGTAAGAAAAAGCTTTAGCTACTATGTCGGTTTAGCAGAAAATGCCATTGAATATTTTAATTTATTAGATACCAAAAATTTAGATACTATTATTTCCCATAAAAGAATTAAATTTCCCTTTACAAACAAAAACTTTAACAATCCCCTAGATATCGTATTAGACTATCGGCCAAGAGATATTGCCTCATATTTCAAAACAAGGTTTTTTGAAGAAGGCTCTCCAATCGAGGAAGTAAAGTTTTTAGCTAGAAAAAACGTATTGAGTCCTTTAGAATATAATCTTCTATTTTGCAGATTGCTTTATCCTTCTTACTATTTCGACGACCTATCATCTGTTCTTGAAAAAGGTGAAGATGATGACATACTTTTAAAATACATATCGAAGACAAAAGAGTATGAAACATTTTTAAACGATGTCTATCAAATCCTCAAAGAAAAATCTTCGATGCTTAAAATAGAATGGTTAATAAAAAAATCATAAAGGAGTATTTATGATTTTTTTAACTGCTGGAACACATTCTTTAATTGCTTCTAATAACCCATATTCTAATGTTTCATCTTGACTCATACACATCGCACAAGCGCCAGATAATTTTACGTACACACAGTTATCTTTTTCGTCGTACTTGATGAACTCGACATCTCCGCCTTCCATATTGAAAAATGGTCTCAATTCCTCCAACACTTCTTTTATCTTATCTATATCGCTTTTTGTATCTTTCATATTTGCTCCCATCTAACCTTTATTATAACACTTATATCAAAAAAATATATACTATAAGTCTAAAAAGGAAGAGAAACACTAGTCCTCAATAATGTTTTTTAATTGCGTACCATACTGCCCTGTGATATAATCATTTTACAAGGTGATACTGATGAAAAAAGATACTTTTAAAAAATATATATTGTTGATAACATATACGATGATATTGGCATTTGTAATGATCAACATCAAAGATATTTTTTCAGTATTAGGAAAAATAATTTCTCTATTATCTCCGTTATGGATTGGAATAGCTTTAGCATTCACGTTGAATGTACCCATGTCGATTATAGAAAAAGAAGTTTTTGGGGAGAGTAGTAAAACTATAAGAGCTATATCTCTAATAGCGTCTATCATGATTGTCTTACTGCTATTCGTCGTACTCTTCGTATGGGTTATTCCAGATTTTGTATCGAGTGCATCGTATCTGTTTGGACAAATTCCTGTACTATTAGAAAACTTGAACAACTTATTATTAGAAGCATTTAAAAATACTGACTTGTCGGAGTATCTTAAAGATTTCTCAGCATCTAGTGAGATGTCAGGCATTTTCTCTAATCTTTTCAGATCAATCATAAATAACTTCTCAGGAGTTTTATCAAATCTTGCAACTCTTGTCATCAATCTAGTTACGGGTATAATCATAGCTGTTTATTTCCTTCTAGAAAAAGAGCACATTTTAAAAGTGTCTAAGGATCTCATAAATAAAGTCTTCGATAAAGAAATAGTTAAAAAGATGAAATCAGTTTACGACTTAGCTAATACATCTTTTCACGATTTTATTACTTATCAGTGCTTAGAATGTCTTATTTTAGGAACTATAATGTTTATAGCATTTATAATATTTAGATTCCCTTATGCCCTTACAATAGCATTTTTAACAACTGTCACCGCTATAATACCTATATTAGGCGCAACAATAGCGTGTATAATCGGAGCTATATTGATAGGAACCGTAAGTATTAAACAAGCTATTATTTTCCTAATAGTGTTCCAAGTTATCCAACAGATCGAAAATAACGTAATATATCCAAAAGTTGTAGGAGCACACGTCGGATTACCACCTATTGTTACGATCTTAGCGTTGATCGTTGGAGGTGGAATCGCTGGTTTCTTCGGTATGTTGATATGTATCCCCCTAACAGCAGTTTTATACTCATTATTTTGGACAAAAGTTAACGAAAAAAATGGTACAAAGAAAAAAAACAAAATTAAAGAAGCATAAAATAATAATTATTTTAAAAACACGAATTAAAAAACGTGTTTTTTTGATTAATATACGCACTAAGAACCTTCAAATTGCATAAAACAGATTTGTATACTATAATAATAAAAAGAATTAAAAAATAAGTATCCAATACAGACATTATAATATCATTAATGAGTTTTTAAACTTATTATATAAAATCTAAACTTATTGAAATTGGAAAGGGTAACACAAATGGA
>CAJUKM010000053.1 GCA_910587535.1 uncultured Bacilli bacterium | reverse complement strand
TTAGATTATTTAGAGTTACCACTAATTTATAGTAATAAGTGATCCCTACTGGGATAGTGATATCTGGTACTAATGTACTTGTGAATTCTGTACTTGATATCGGTACATTAGTCGAAGATATTATTTCAGTATATTCTCCATCTTCTGTTTCTGAATAAGAAAGAGTATAAGTAAGACTTCCTTCAGTATATGTGTTTATCATGTCTAACCACTCTATAGATACTGTCGCATCTAGTGTTCCAGTATTCTCTAAAGTGAACTTCTTTGTTATTGACTCCCCTAACATCAACTTTGCATTTATGCCTTCATCGTTATCGGCAAATCTTAGCCTCATAGTACCAGTATCGACTTCGGCTTCCTGTCTACTATCGTTATTTATATTGGACATGAAGTAAGCGTATGTTCCTAAGATACTTGTGAGCATCAAAGTTATTGCACATAACCCCAAAATAAATATCTTTTTTCTATTATTTCTTTCTTCCATAAACTTGCCTCTTATCATTTTTAGAGTACCTAAACTAACATTTTTCCGTTTGAATTATAGTACACATTCTATCCAGAACTATGTCGAATTCTGTATTCTCTATTCTAATTAAGGATAACACATTACCCCCATTCTTCTATATATTCACAAAATGTATTCGTATCTGAAAGAGACGATTTTTAATTAACCCATGAAGTTGATCTTTTTTTACCCTATTTTATAACTTTCAATTTTACTTCAAGTGAGTTTTTTATTTGAAAGTAATATCAAAATTACTAGGACCTTCTATACATTTACCATCTATATCGAACCTCGAACCGTGGCACAGACAATCCCACGTTTTTTCTACTTCGTTTAGCACTACTCCACATTTCATATGTGGACATTTGTTTAAAACGATATGACTTATACCTACTTCGTCGACATATATTACGACGTTTTGACCGTCCATCTTCGTATACTCGACATTTTTATTGTTTACATTCTTTTTCCCGCCTTTTAAGAAAGACTTACAATTACATCCTATATCGAATGGAAAACGCACGACTTTACTTAAATTTAATCCGCGCTTAGGTGCAAATAGATCGATATATTCGTTTTTTTGGCCTGTTATGATACTAGCTAATATGACGCCTGCATAAGATCCGTTTGTAATTCCCCAAGTATTATACCCTGTTGCAATTAGAAATGAATTCTCGTCTTTATAAATACTACCAACATAAGGCATATAATCGTTTGTCATTATGTCGTTATTACTCCAAATATAGTCGAAGTCGTACTTTTCCTTCAAATGTTTAAAATTGTCTACTATACTCTTAACGTCGCAAGATTTAAAAGAGTTAAAAAGATAGACAAAATAATTATCTTTTCCATCGGAATGATAACGCATCGATATCGTAGATTTATCGATGTTTATTGCACTAAAACTTTCAAAACGAGATACTTTTCTAGCACCGAGATATGACACTTCGATATGAGATTTCAAAGGCATTTCGAGAGGAGATAAAAAATAAGGATAATGTGTCGCTAATACTACATATTTAGACCTTATAGTTTTACCGTTTACATAAGAATAATAGAACCCTTCTTTTCTATCGATGTTCATAACTTGTGAATCTTCATATATATTTTCAGCAAATAATTTCTTGATATGGTTTAAATATTTTATAGGATGAAAGACATAAGTTCCCTTTACTTTAATGGCATCTAAAAAGCTTTCATCGAAAGGAACAGAATCTACTCTTTCTACTTCTACACCACAATCTTCTACTATACTATAAAGAGTTTCGATTTTTTTAAGATTCTTTAGATCGTTTGTGAATACATATGAATCTACTTCCTTGAGATCACAATCTATCTTTTCTTTTTTTATTATATTTGCTAATCTCTTGGTAGCTTCGATTTGACTTCTAAGATAACCTAGAGCTTTCCCTCGCCCCATTAAAGAATCTATATTAGTGATAGTATTATCCTGCAAGAATGTTATTTTAGCAGTACTTCTAGACGTAACTCCTTGACCACATCTATTGCGTTCGACGAGCATAGTTTTTAATCCACTATTTCTAAGCTCATAGAGAAGAGATAAGCCAGTTATACCTCCACCGACGATCAAAACATCTGTATCACAATCATCTTTTATTTTACTGCATACGTCATCTTTAATTTCTTTCCATATACTATTTGTTTTCATATATCATCCTTAGTATTATGGATGACATTCTAAACAAAATACTTCGAATCAAGATTTCATCAATATGAAAATGAATAAGTAATCCTCTATTTTTTCAAAGAAAGCATAAAGGTTTAAAGATTTTTCTAATACGAACGTCTTTATCATCGCGAGTACAGAGGCTACAGTCGAAAAAATCAAAAACTGTTCTACGTTGGCTGGTATATAGGGAATATAATCTGGCACAGGATTCCCTATTAAGACGAATAGAGATAAAACAGCACAAAACATGATCATCCCAATAATATAATTCATCAACTCTCCTATAAAATAAAGCAGGAAGAGAATACCGAAAACAGCACTTTTAATGACTAAAAAAGTCAAATAATTAATGGATATTAACAAAAATTTTATGTATTTTCTAAACATACTATCTATGCCATTTTGAAAATAATTTATGAAAAAATCCCACTTAGTAAAATATGTATCGTTATAATAATTCTTATACTCTCTAGTCCTAGCACTATAAGTTTCTTTCTTATTTTTTGAAAACTGTTTAGAATGTTCTATTTGATCTAAGAACTCGTCATATTCTCTCTTTTTATTGCTATCTAAAAGGACATCTCTAGCTTCATCTAAACTCGATAATATTTTATTCAGGGTTTCTCCTTTTATATTATCAGGCTGATATTTATTTACCATCGACTGGTAAGCACTCTTAATCTCTTCTAGAGAAGAATCCCTACCGATGCCCAACA
>CAJUKM010000052.1 GCA_910587535.1 uncultured Bacilli bacterium | reverse complement strand
ACGAGATTCCGTATGGTGACTGGAGTTCAGACGTGTGCTCTTCCGATCTTTGATATGATGGGATATTTAATCGATGATATAAAGGAGATAAGTTATCACCATCTTTTAGTTTCGAGTAAAGATGGAGGCTCGGCAAGTTTTAACAATGGAGCACTTTTAAATAGATTTACTGCACATGATTATTTACATGCGATAGAAAGATTTGAACCAAGAATGTTTCTGGCTATAACGGAAGAAATGGCAAAGGAAAATGAGGCTCGGCAAATCAGAATCGATTGTCTCATAAGGATTAGAGACATCCTTTTGGAATTCGAAGAGTTACATAGAGATACAAGAATTAAAAATGGACGAAAGTTGATCAAAGAACCTTATATTATCAGACGCATCCCTTTATGAGATGTCATATAAACTCGAAAATTGTCATAAAAATATATAAGAAAACTGTTTAAAAGATTTACATAATTTTTAAATTATGGTAAGATTTATATGGAAGATAGAGGTGAGTTGCATGGCAGATCTGAAGGTTAAAAATAATAAAAAGATCAATATTAGAAAATACATAAATTGTGCTCTTTTAATGGTAGCAATAATTTTGGTTGCAGTCATCGCAACCCGTGGTTATAACGCTTATAAGGAATATAAGTTGGGTGAGAGCGTTTTTATCAAGATGGGGGGCAACCTACAATATAAAGATATAGATAGTGCTACTATCGAATTACCAACCGACGGATTTATCCTTATCAGCTATACTAAAAATGAAGAAGTAAAAGGTTTGGAATCTGATTTAAAAAAGGCAATCGTAAATAATGAGCTTCAAAGCAATTTTTACTATTTAGATGTCACTGATATGATGTTAGAAGAAGGATTTATCGATTCCTTAAATGAGAAATTTAAATTAGAAGATAGACATATGATCGATAGTGTTCCTGCTTTGCTCTACTATAGAGATGGAAAATTCATGACGAGTCTTTCGAGCACAAAAGAGAAAATGTTAAATGTCGATGACTTCAATAAACTTCTAGACAGTTATGAAGTATTAGAAAGAAATTAAGGCCACTTTTGTGGTTTTTTTGTCATTTTTTGTTTTACAAATAACCGTTTTATTGTATAATTTTTATTAGGAAGTTTGAGGTGTAATTTATGGAAAAGAAGGATAACGGGTATATTTTACCTATGCTGGGGGCATTGGTTGGTGGTCTAGTAGCTACTTTACCTTGGATATTAAGTTATGTCTATGCCGAGACTATGTGGTCTATATTGGCGATTTTTATCGCAATCGTAGCATTAAAAGATATCAGTTACTTCATGGTAAAGTCGACAAGAAATTGCCGTTCATTATCTTGGCAGTATCATTGATATCAATAACTATCGCAACTTTAGTTATAATTCCTAATCTTTTAGTTATAAAGGAATATGGAAAATTTTCTCTAGATATGTTTAAAGCTCTGTACGAGTACGACGAATTTAAAAGAGCATTGATGGGAGACTATGTAATATCTTTAGTGTTCACAATTTTAGGAACAAGTGGTGTAATCTCATCTATCAAAAGAGATATTAGTAACGGTAAAACTGAAGTAAGTTGGAATAGTCCAGTATATGTTCCTACTGAAGAGGAAATAGCTGAAGTAAAGAAGATGTTCGTAGATAGAAATGCTTTAGATAAAAATACGACTATAGCTCGTTTGGAAGTCAACGATCATTTTAAAGATAAAAAGGCTGTATTAGATCATTTAAAGAGAGTTGGTATGCTTAAATCTAGCAAAGGTGGATTGTACTTTTCTTTAGATGATGAAAAGAACCCAAATAAGGCCGGTAACAAAAAACTTGCTATCATAGTTGGGGTAAGTTTATTCGTAATTATAGCTGCTTGCATAGGTATAGCATTGATTCCAGATTCTGAAAGTAAAGATAAAGATACTGGTGTTACGGAAGATAAGAAAAAACAGGAGACAGTTAAGAGAGATGAAATTTCTTACGATTTAGTAAGTGGATTTACTGATTTCTTAGAAGAAAAAGGTGATACGACATATATTGCTGTACCTAAAAAGGATCAAACTGGTACAAGTGGATATGTAAGTATTTCATATTACGAAATGGATAAGGATACTTCTTTTGAAGAGATCAACAAGAGTTTAAAGAAAGAATTTAAAAAGCTCGACGAGTATAAATCGGAAGAAGACGTCGAAATTAATAAATCATATAAAACGAGATTATACACTTTTGAATATGAAGAATATGACGAGAAATTTTATTATTTTCAAAATGGACAAAAGTATGCGTTCGTAGATTGTATAATTTATGAAGACGATTCAGCAGGTGTAGAAAATGCTTGCAAAACAATACTTAACACTTTAAAATGGAATGAATAGGACGTTTTACTTTTGAAAAGCTATGTGATATAATATTTCGGCGAGGTGTTATCTATGAACTACAACACCGGGGATATTATAAAAGTAACAGTCACCAGTATTGAAAATTATGGTATATTTGTAAAAGTAGATGAACGATATAACGGACTTATCCACATTTCGGAAATGTCAGATAGTTTCGTTTCGAATGTTAGAAATTTTGCTTTTCCTGGAGAAGATATCTATGCCAAAGTCATGGATATAGATAACGAAAAAAATCAGATGAAATTATCTATAAAATCGATCGATTATAGATTGAATCCTAAAAAGGGCAGAATGCTTGAAAGTCCTAATGGGTTTTCTAAATTGAAGGAATCATTGCCGAAGTGGGTAGATGCTAAAATGCAGGAAATAGATAAAGCAGAATAAAAAGTACAAAAAAGTAAGAATTATAGGCAAAAAAAAGCTTAAAAATTCTTGACAGGACATGCTTAAGATGTTATATTTAACTTGTCCTTATTTTTTGGGCGCTTAGCTCAGTTGGTTAGAGCATCTGCCTTACAAGCAGAGGGTCATAGGTTCGAGTCCTATAGCGCCCACCATTTTTTTGCCGACATAGCGTAACTGGCAGCGCAACTGACTTGTAATCAGTAGGTTGGGGGTTCGACTCCCTCTGTCGGCACCATCTTGTTGGAGGGTTAGCGAAGTGGTCAAACGCGGCAGACTGTAAATCTGTTCCTTCGGGTTCCATGGT
>CAJUKM010000051.1:2401-3286 GCA_910587535.1 uncultured Bacilli bacterium | reverse complement strand
TTTTCCTTAAAAATATTGAATACTATTAATATGTCTTTATTTTCAAACATATCTGTAAAATTTTATATTTATTTACTACTAATTTACTACTTTTTAATAGAATTCAAAATCAGAATTAGGGAAATATTCCTTTAATATTAGTTGCGTGTATGATAAAATTAATATATGAAATTTATAGGAGATTAGATATGGATATTTTACAAATTCACAATATTTTAAATGATATTTATAGTAAAGCCGAAGAGCTTAATAGAAAAATTAATAATTTGAATTATAAAACATCTCTTCAGTCATATAATAATCATTTTATAAGTATAGATGGAAAATACTATAACCAAAAATACTATATGCCCGTAATATCAGTTGAAAATAGAGGGGACATTTGTTTTAATATAAATTCAATTGAATTTGAATTTTATGTTACAAAAGAACAAATAACTCATATTGATTTAGAACATTTAATAAGTGATTATAAAAAAGAATTAAATATATACGAATATAAAGATTGCACCATTGATATATATAAAATTGGTGATAATAAATATGATGTTTTAAGTAAAGTTAACGATAGTTTTGATAATAAATTCGGAATATCAATCAATTGTTCCTCATTAACTGATAGTGAAATTATTCAACATTTTAATATAATATCTTCCTTGTTAAATAAAAATCTTTAAATTGGTATAATAACGCTACATGCTTCATGCTACATAATAAGGGTAATACTAGCCCTTATTACGGCGAAGACTTTAGTGACTACGTCACTAGTCTCGCTCATAAGTGTGTATTTCAATACTATAAAGTTTCATAGTATTTTTTTAATTTGAAATTTTAAAATTAATAATACAAACTAATTGATAAAAATTTACTACTTTTTTTACTACT
>CAJUKM010000051.1:0-2391 GCA_910587535.1 uncultured Bacilli bacterium | reverse complement strand
AAAGGTTATAATGATTTTTAAGAGCATATAAAAGATAATCAAAAATTACTATATTTTTATTTTAAAAAAAGAAGTTTCGAAACTTCTTTTTATTTGAATAAACTGTTAATCACAAAAAGGCAAAGAGCACCTGTCATAAAGGAGATATTATACCCCCACTTCATGCCGACCTCTTTAAAACTAAATACTTTATCCGAAAAGCTGACGACAAATGATTCTTTATATTTAGGCATATGCTTAGATACTGGCCACATATGTGAGACGATTATATCTTTCTCTAAGGGAGTCATGTAAAACCTTTTACAAGCATTGATTACCGCATCTTCTGGATGCTCGTTAGTAAACAATGCGACTTTATCGTTTAAGTACTTGCACTCTTCTATTCTGTTAAAATAGAAATCGTGTAGTATGCCAGCTTTTGCAGCACTTCTATAATTAAATTTTAATTTTTTACAAATCTTATATGCGAGGTACGAAACTTTTAAAGAATGTTCGAACCTATTAGAATTATGATGAGGAATATTCTTTAGAGACTGAACTTTCTCGTCTTCTAGGTAGATGCCTACTACGTCCAGATATTCCTTATCTTGAAGAATTTCTTCTTCTGTCATATTCGTTCACCTCAAGACCTTAAAAATTATATCACAGTTTTAAACAAAAAGCAAAATTTAGCTCTTTTCTATAGATATAATATGTAAATATGTAAAGTATTGTACCAAAAAATAACAAAAAACGGTTTATTTTACATATAGTATATTAGGTGATTATATGAACCTCGGTTTAACTCCTCTATCAGGAGCCTCAAGTGGACTTTCTCTCGTTAGAGTTCTCGGCACTCTTTCTAGAACTTTAGGAATAGTAAGACAAATCTCTCCAATATATAAAGAGATTAAGCCTATCATCTCTAAAGCTCCAGTCTTTTTAGAGAGATTAGGGGCACTAAGAATGAACGCGAATAATCTCAAAAACCTAAACTTCGGCAACAGTACGCCTATGAAAAGCACTAATAAAACAGATAATATTCAGAAAAACAATTCTGGTCCAGTATTCTTTCAATGATCGACAAAAAATAAAAAGACTATACACAAAATCCTTCCAAAAGTCATATTGAAATATTATGACTTTTCTTTTTGTTCATTTTCTGATATATTTTTCATGTTTAAACAAAAAGTATGTGATCACGGAATTTGTAGTAAAAATAGTAAGAAAGAAGGAAAAAGGAATTATGGAAAGTACAATCAAGTGGTTTAACAACGAAAAAGGATACGGATTTATCGAAAATGGTGAAAACGAAGACATCTTTGTTCACTATTCTGAAATAAATATGGACGGTTATAGAACTTTAAAAGAAGGCGAAAAAGTTAGATTCGATTTAGTAAAAACTCCAAAAGGCCTTCAAGCCCACAACGTAACAGAAATAGACTCAGTAAATTGCTAGTTAAAAAGGCTACCATTAGGGTAGTCCTTTTAATTTTCTTCGGAATTATATAATTTTTTATATACGTCGTTTTTATGTAACAATTCGCTGTGTTTTCCTGTCCCAACTAATCTTCCTTTATCGATTATGTTGATTACATCGGCATCTACGATGGTAGATAATCTATGGGCAACTATTACTACTGTATGATCCTTTACCAAGTCGTCGATCGTTTTCTTTATATAATCTTGACTTTCGTTATCTAAAGCACTAGTAGCTTCATCGAAAAGGATAATCTTCGTATCGAGTAACAGCGTTCTAGCGATAGCTAGGCGTTGTTTTTGACCACCGGAAAGGTTTACTCCTCCTTCACCTATGATCGTCTCATACTTGTTTGGTAAACTCATTATATATTCATCGATATAAGCTTTCTTACATACAGCTCTTGCCTCTTCTAAAGTCAAATCCTCTTTGACTAACTTTAAATTGTCCATTATGCTCATGTTAAAGAGATATGGAGCTTGCCTTATTATCGATATAGAGGATCTCAAACTCTCTTCTGTGAGTTCTTCTATTCCAACTCCATCGATCGTGATTTTTCCGCTAGTGGCGTCGAAATAACGTAAAAGGAGATTAAAAATTGTGGATTTACCGTTTCCACTTCTTCCTACAATTGCGATCTTTTTATTAGGATTTATGACGAGATTGAGTCCATTTAAAGTGTTCTCTTCGTCGTTAGAATATCTAAATGAGACATCCTTAAATTCTATCTTGCCAGTGATTTCGTCTAAAGCTTTATCCCCAAATTTTTCACTGTCATAGAGCCTATTATTTAAAAGTTCATCTATTCTTTTTAAAGAAACGGAAACCTTATTATAATTGGCACCAAAATCACTTAAAGACTCTACCACGTCGTCTATTCTCCAAATATAAGCTTCTATCATGATGAAAAGACTATAACTTATATTCCCTTT
>CAJUKM010000050.1 GCA_910587535.1 uncultured Bacilli bacterium | reverse complement strand
CTTTTATTTTTCCGTCTTTTAGATATAACCATTTTTCTGTTTTGTATTTGTTTGCTCTATCGATAATTCTAAATATGTTATTTTTTTCTTTTTGAATATATTTGTTTTTTGGATCATCTAGCTCGAATACTTTTTTTCCTGTCTCTAAATCTATTATGCATTCTGCTTCTTCGAAGTTACTGAGTGATGCATATCTTGCATTTTTAAAAGAATTCTCCGATACATTTACAGTTATGTAATCTTCATCCCAAGAGAATATTTTTTCTCCTTTAAAATCTATAATTCCCGATTTTTTTTCGTCGTTTTTTTGGTATGAGAAATAACCCTCACCAATATAATCTAGAGCCGCCGCTTCATCGAATAGAGTCTTTAGATCATAAGAATATAGTGCGTTATCTATCAACCATACACCATATTCGACGTAATATTTTGGAATTTTGACACCTTCGGCTTTCTTTTTTATTTCGCCCTTTTTATCGATAAGAAAATATTCTTTTTGTTCATTTTCTACATTGCTTACTAAAGCATAATCTCCATAAAAACTGTTAGCTTCATCATACGCTGGATCGATAACTAACTCGCCATTTGGATTTATAAATCCGTACTTGCTTCCCTTTTTTACTGGAATGTATTTCTCTTGTGAGAACATTATTTCGAGTATTTCGTCCTTGTCGTCGGTACTAAGCGAATATATCAATATGCTTAAAAGTACTAAAGTAACCGCTAGGAGGATGAGCAAGATCCTTATTTGTCTTTTTTTTAACGTTTTTTTAAGCTTTTTAAAATTAATTTTTACCAATTTAATCAAGACCTCCTATTTGTGCTGATCAAATCCATATCTGTCGTGAGTTGTTTTATTCGTTCGATTATTCTCCTAGCTTTAACTTTCTCGACACCATTTTTTGTCGAACTTAAATGTTCTTCTAATTCTTCGATCGTCAAATTAGATGAGAAAAACGTGGGAAGTGATGCATCCATTCTATATTGTAAAATAGTTCCTAATATCTCGTCTCTAGCCCAAGGAGTTACAGATTCCGCTCCTATGTCGTCTAAGAATAAAATGTCGACTCTCTTTAATTTATCGATACGAGATGCAAAATCGGTTTCAAAAGAATCTTTCAAACTTCTCAAAAGTTCAGGATAGTATACTATCGTTATATCTGTTCCACTTTTAGCTAGTTCATTTAGAAGTGCACAAATAAGGTAAGTTTTCCCCGATCCGAATGATCCATGTAAATAAAGCCCTTTTTGATGAGGAGCAGCTTCATATGTATCATAAAAGTTTTTTAGCCATTTAATTATAGGAATTCTTTTCTTATCTGCGACATCGATCTCTTTCATCGAAGCCAGTTTTAATGCACTTGGCATTTCATAATAATTACAAGAATGTGCTTCTCTATCTAAAGCTACTCTTTTATATTTACATGCGACATAATCGAATGATAGTCTACCCTCTTTTACATTCGGATAATAGACGAATCCTTTCACTTTATTTTTACACATGTGAAGACTTTTACAGCTTTTGCAATTTTTGAGTTCATTAGCTGAATTTTCTATCTTACTGGTGTGTCGCATTTTGATGTCATCTGATAGAGAGATTTTATCCGCTACAAATAAAAAATCTGGATTTTTGATGGATTCTTTATACTTTTTTTCAAGTAATGTCGTGTCACATTTACCTATGTCTTTTACTTCCATACTATCTGAACTCCTTTAACAATGTCTCCATCTCTTTCATTTCTGTTTCACTCAGTTCTTGAGCTTCGTGTTTTTCATTAAACCATATTGGAGTTTTCTCTTCTTTTTTCTGATTAGGTTTTGAAGAAAAAACTTTCGTTTTATTCTTTTTGTGTTCTTTTTCTGCCGTTCTCATGGCTTTGTCTGCGGTTTCTATATTGAGTCTTTTCCATTGTCCTGCAATCGTTTCGACGTAGCCTTGAGTGAGTTTATTATCGTTACTCTTCAAGACATAGTCTATTAGAACATTTATGACACTCGGCTTCAACTCCAAATCGACGGCCAAGTACTCTAAAAGTTTTAAGTCTCTAGCTGTAGGTTCTGTTCCGTGATATTTACTTCTCAAAAAGTCGTATGGAGAAGTATTCTCAAATATGTATAACATTTTTCCTCTATTTGACATATCGCCTTCTGGGCTTTTTAAATGTTCTGGTTGAGTTCTATATACTAGTGTCGGCAGAGAACCGCTATTATTAAATTGATAATACTTTCTGGCGTTTAGTCGCAAAGATTCTTTATCGATTACTCCGTTTTCGTTTATAACCATTCTCAAAAGTTCTGACATCTTTAGAGTATCTAAGTCGTAGACAAAAGCTAGAGAGTTGATCAAGGCACGTGTTCTTTTATTGAAAGCTTTTTCGTTTACCAAATATGATGGAAGTGAACTTAAGAGAAGATCGAAGTCGATGTAATGTTCGTCGATGACTGGACCGATGCTTTCTGTTTTTTCTACTTCAGTTTCAGGATTTAGCGAAAGTGAACTTACGGATTTGAAATTCATATCTAGACTAGAACTTATTTCTTCATAATCTTTTGGGATACTAACCTGTTTTTTATAATATTTTACTAGAGAGTTGTATTCTGTACTGCCGATGTTGTTATAAAGTACGACACTGAAGATAGGATGGTTAAAAAATTCATAGGGAGAAAGCGGACTATATATTTCATAAAAATAATCGTTTACTTCGCCAGATTTATAGAATGAACGAAGAAGTCCCATGGATTCTAAAGCTTTTCTCGCTGTTGTAACAGGAGATAGCCCCAATTTTAATGTGCTCATCAAATGATGATGGTTATACTTCTCTTCGTCATCGGCTTTTCTCTCTAGATCTTGCCAAAGAGTAAAATAAAGACTCACTGCATTACTGCCGATTATCGGTTCATAAAGACTTATGATCGTCTTTCTTTCGTATTCGGTGAGAATGGTTCTATTGACAACAGTATATGTGTCTGCAGGTAAAATAGTCTTTGGTTCCATATCTTCACCACCTACAATCATTTTATATTAATTACATTAAAAATACAATATTTATGCATAGAAAAAGATACTTTAACATCGAAAGTATCTAACTCTTCATCTATATTTGATTCATCGATCTATAAGGATTATTGATAGTTCCATCTCCTATCAAAGTTTGCACATACTCAGCTTTCAGATTGATGACTGGAGAAATAAACCCTGGATTATTACTAACTGCTGATGGACACAGTTGTCCTTCACAAAGGCTCATAACAGATGTCATATTAATATCAGTATTAAAAGCATGCGGAGACATTGTCCACGATTGACCTGAGTCGATATAATTTGCTAAATAGTATTTTGGTACTATAAAAGTGTAAGAAGTAGATCTAGTAGTTAGATTGAAAATTACAC
>CAJUKM010000049.1 GCA_910587535.1 uncultured Bacilli bacterium | reverse complement strand
TGAATCATATGCACTAATAACTACTGATTTTCCTTCAAGATTACAAAATTTGTTTCCATCTTTATCTTTAGTATAAAGATCTTCTCCTAATTCTTCTCGAATTAAATTTAGAACATTAACGACATCCTCGTTTTGAAGAGTCCTTCTAGATAATTTTAACTTATCTTTTAAAAATCTATCTAGATCGACTTTATACATTAGAGCTGTTTCATCATATTGAACCCAAGTCACTTCCTCTTTAGTTTCGACCGTAGGTTTTTCGGTTTTTTTTGCTTCCTCTCCTCTTATTGTTACAGTAACTTCGTTATTATGATTAGCACAAGAAGTAGCAAATATAGAAATTGCCAGAATTGCACCTATAGATTTTTTTTTAGCATCCATGTGTTTCCCCTCCGAGTGATGTGTATGCTAGCACGGTATAAAGCTTTAGTCAAGTGAAAATTAATATTATGTAGTAGTTATATGATAATGTCAGTAGAGGTAGTTTTTTGAAGTCTTTTAAGGTTTCCCGACTTTTTTCTTCTTATCCACGTATAAATAATTTATTACTCTAGCTACTTCTCCACATTATGCAAGTGTGTTTACTAAATTGACAAATCTATTGTAACAGCATTAATTATCAGTATAATTTATATAGGAATATTTAGTTAGATTAGGTACTATTTTCCTTTACTTTATAAAAGTAGAAGGAGGTGACATTATGAGAAAGTCAGAGAAATATCTTTGCACCATCATAATACTCCTTATTATTGTGATTTTAATCATTCTAATAAAAATAGTACCAACTGTTTAAGTCGGTACTAATACTGTTTTGACGGAATAGTACCTAGCGCTTCAAAACTAGATATTCCTTTTTTATTTTATGCAAGTTTCCTTTACATATTAATGATAACATAAAAACACACTTTTATCAAGTGCGTCTTATATTGCGCTCGAAGTTCGAGTATAAATCAAATCTGGTGCGAGTAACAGGACTTGAACCTGCACGGTATAACCACTAGATCCTAAGTCTAGCGCGTCTGCCAGTTCCGCCATACTCGCATTAAAAATGGTGGATCTTGTAGGACTCGAACCTACGACCGCCCGGTTATGAGCCGGATGCTCTAACCAACTGAGCTAAAGATCCATCAATGTCTTAATTATATAACTAGAGAGCTTTATAAGTCAAGTGTTTTTGCAAAAAAATGTGTAGTATATATGCCTCAATTTTTTGTGATTTTTAGAAAATAATATATTAAAAAAGATTCCATTTTTTGATGAAATCTTTTACAATATACTATCCAGTTCTCCTTTTTCGAAATACACCATATCTTCAAATTTTTCTATATCTCTAACTGGCAAAAAAACCTTCACTCTCGTTCTGTCATAATTACAGTTTGAACAGTGATATTTGATAATGCCACAGCCATGGTATCCCGTTGGGATATCTGCTTTTTTTGATATTTTTATCAAGTTTTTTTTAAAATATGCTGCGTCTTCATGTGAGACATAATGATCCACTAAAACCGGTAACATGAAAAGTTCTTTTTTCATAACCATCATAGGCTTCGTACAGTTTTTACACCAATCTTCGTGGAAAGGCGCTCTCATTTTTCTTATGATACCCATTATTTAGTCGATTTCTTTTTTGCTTCTTCGATCATTTTGACCATTACTTCAGCTTTAGAAATACCTGTCAAAATATAATCGCTATCCATTCTGAATCTTTGGTTAGAAGTGAAAGTGTCTACTCTTATTTTTATTCCATCTATTGTGAATAAGAAACTAACTCTACTACTTCCTTCCATAAACCCTACTCCGCCTTTTCCGTCATCTACCCAAGCAGATTCGACTTTAGAGGCTGGTACAGTATATGTCTTGGTAGGATTCCAAAAGAATACTAAACCTATTTTTCCATTTTCTGTATCTATAAAAACTGTTTTACCTCTTCCATAGAAAGTATGAGCTCTTTTGAATCCTGTCTCATCGAGCGTTTTTTCGAAGTTTTTAGAATTTCTTTTAAATAGAAAGCTTCCTCCAAATGCCCACCAGATAAAAGATAAAATCGGTGGAACCATGAATGTTATTACAGCTCCATTTCCTTTTGGAAAGAATTTGTACCCTATCATAAAACTTAAAGCACAAATTGCTATCGGTATTAGTATGTACCCAATAAGATAAGGTACATTTATTTTTTGAATTTTTTCTTCCATTTTAATTTACTCCTTAATTCCATTCGTTTTCTTGTAATTTTTTAGGTGGGAAAATATATGGAAATATTCCCAACTTAGATCCGATCATGTGAAATATCGGAAATGTAATAATTATTATTACTAATTGAATTATCATCACTGGGGATTCGATGAACATTTCTTCGTTCATTATCTCAGCTTCTCCGACCATGTCGATATAGAAATCTTTCCTGTCCAATGGCTCTTTATATTCTATCTGGTTTATGAATGTCTTTTCTTTGGTCAAGTCTTCTTTTATAACTCTTCCTACTGGGAGAATAGAATCTCCCGTATAAATTGAGTCACCTTCATGAATTACAGAATCAGAGTTTATCCTTGCGGCAACTCTTTCACCAGATGGCAAAATCAGCGAGTGTAAGTACATACCTTTATAATAACCCGATCCTCTATTCATATATTCGATTCCAGGAGATACGACTGTAAACGTATCATGAGACAGTATATCTTCTATCGATTCAGCTCTAAAAGTTTCTTCCGTTGCTTTTCCACCTATTTCATTTTCATCTACTTTTTGTTCTTCTTTATGCACTTCATATTTGTCTTCAAAAATTTTAGTTGCGATCTTTCCCGCTCCGAAAGCAAGTCCCACACTTAAAAGAAGACAAAGCCACATATCGAATCTTAAAACATGATATCTCATTTTTTCATCCTTCTCTTATAATAATACGTAAAAGTGTCTCATTTTATTTTCATCTGTTTTTTTCACTTCCTTTTAATCATAATAAAATTATATCACAAAATTTTTCATTGTTTATACTGTTTTTAAGCTTTTATAAATTTATTGAATACAAAAAAGAAATCTTTTTATCGATTTCATTATTTGTTTAACATATTTAGTAAATCTATTTTGAACATGTCTTTAGCTTCATTTTGTTTACTTATCATTACGCCTTTATAAGTTGTAAGTTCAGCCATATGTCCCTCCAGTAATATATCTGAAGGAGTAATGGTATCTAACATTACTGTATTTTGTTTTGTGTAAACTATATAATGAAGTTTTACATCTCCATGAACTTGAGTAAACATGTGATCACTTGGAAGCTTCAATTCATAGGTTATCGTGCCATCTTTTTTGTTAGCAGATATCTTTTCTCCTAAGAAATTACCGCCTCTAAGAGCTGGATAATATTCGAAATTTAGCTTTTTATATGCAAGCATATTGTATTTTTTTAAAGCTCTCTCTAATTTATGATACTCGTTTTCATTGACGTAATCGAGAATGTATCCTTTCATAAAAATCCCCCTTATCCCTTAATTGGGGTGTATTCTAGCACACTTTTTAATTTTTGTCAAACTTAGTGTTCTTTATTCTTTTATATTATTATCAGTATATCATTTTGACCGTCTGATTTCAATCGATGCAAGCTCAAAGCTTCTTAACTTTACACAATTTTATAATGTGTTTTTTAACTTAAAACTTTTTATAAACAATATAATTAAAAACTTGTATAGTATTTTACAAATTTTCATGGTATATATAAATGGATTTTGAAGGAGTAAGTGATACTGTTTCAGTAGTAATTATCATTATTGAAAACAACAGTGAGTATCGGAAAGAAGCTACAAATATTTAAGAAGCATACGTCTAGAATCTTGAGTTTAGAACTTTTATAATACAATAAAAAAACCTTTATAATTAAAGGCTTTGATGTACTAAATTGGTGACCCGTACGGGATTTGAACCCATGAATGTATGCGTGAAAGGCATATGTGTTAACCGCTTCACCAACGGGCCATTATTAATGGTGGGCCTGGGGGGACTTGAACCTCCGACCTCACGCTTATCAGGCGTGCGC
>CAJUKM010000048.1:4345-4716 GCA_910587535.1 uncultured Bacilli bacterium | reverse complement strand
ACTCTCTAATAAGAAGAGACAACAACAATCTTTATATGGGAATTAAATTTGTAGATAATGAAAATCAAGAAAGAGATTATTCTTTTAAACTCGACCTAACTTTAAATAAGGAAATTAGAATAATGGGTGTTACCACTAAAAATGAGGCAGCGGATTCTTTACTAGATAACGATATAACTGAGTTAGATGGTGGGATTGAAGGTACTGACATTAGTGAGGGTGATGAAATAAATTACTTGGATGTAGAACTCGATGTAAGTTTTATTTATGAGACATCAAAAGAAGATATAAAAAAATTATTTCATAATAAAAAAGTTATTACTGACAACGATAGTTATATAGTTACTTATGAAGAAGAAGGAAATATTATT
>CAJUKM010000048.1:0-4335 GCA_910587535.1 uncultured Bacilli bacterium | reverse complement strand
TGCTAAAGGTAGAAATAATAATATGATAATCTATTTAGATAATGATAGAATAGGTGATAGTGAAAATTACTTGTATATAGTTTTAGATAATAAAACAATGCTTAATTCTATTCGAAATGCTGAATTAATTCGCTTTTTAAAAGCCTTGAAGAACGTGTTTTTAAGCAACATCAGGTAGCGTGACTATGTACTAAATATATTTTATTATTGAGACTAGAAAGGAGAAAGGTTAATGAAAAAAGTGTTATTAAGAGGTGTTTTATTGACATTTTTCGTATTCGGCGTTTTATCAATCAATGTCAATGCCAAAGAAGCTTATTATGTCAATAAAAATGGGATTGAAATGAGCGAATTACAATATAGTAAATTCCTAGAGTTATTCTCTAAGAGAAAAATCGAGTTTCTTTCCCTTGAAGAATTCAATATGTACAAAGATGCGAATATTTTATCTGGAGAGACAGTATATCAAAAGGTAACGTATGAAAATGGAAAAGTAGTTGAAGAAGAGATTATATCTGAAGAAGAATATGAAGCAGTTAAAGATACGGGAATTAACTCTTATGCTAGTGACAATGATGTTCACGAAACATCTTACAAAAGATTATCTGGAAATATAGTAGATATAAGTGGTAAATTTCACTTAATGTCTGCACTAAGCTGGAAAAAAGTTCCTTATTGCAGATCATATGACGTATTTGCATTTAGATTAAATCATTTTTCATATGACGGCTTTATAGGTAATCAAGTTTACATAAAAGGAAATGATGCCTATAGTATCGACTATAATACTTCATCAGCTGGCTATAAAGGATTTAGCAATGGTGCTGGTGTTTCTATGAACTTGAAAGATGATTCTGATATCACAGGGTTTGAGTTAACTATTGGTTCAATATTGAGATTCAATACATCAAATTATTCTCAAGCGCATGTATATATGACTTATCAACATGCTCAAAATGATTTAAGTAGAGCTCAATCTATGGGTTATTCGCTCGATGTTAATGGACTTGGAAATGTACTATTGTTCTCTAATGCTACTGTCAGATCAACATATGACGGAATGCAAGGAGTACACGTATCATCTCCAATCTATTAAAAAAGTGGTACATTATGTACTTCTTTTTTTGTGTCAATAAAATACTATTGATGTTTAATTTTATAAAAAAAGATGGTATAATTTAGATATACTTCGGAAAGGAGATAGTATTGATGTACAACGATTTTTACAATCAGAATCCTATAACTCCATCTATAGGAAACGTCGATGAGACATGGTTGATCATCTCTGCAGTTTTAGCCTTAATTGGAGGTGCCGTAGCATACATACTTTTCGTATCAAACAAAGATACTAAAGAATATAGTGGATTCGTTTCTTGGCTTCATAGATTTCTAAACTTCAAAGTATTCTTTATAGAAATGATCTTGAAAGTACTATATATGGTAAGCGCAATTTTTATAACTCTAGGATCTTTCAGTTTGATAAGAGTAAGTATTGCTAGTTTCTTCTTATCTTTAATACTTGGTAATATAGTAGTTAGAATTAGTTATGAATTTGTTTTGATGTTTTTAACGTTAGTAAGTAATACAACTGAAATAAATAAGAAAATTGGATTACCTAAAAAAGAAAATGAAAAACCTTCACCTAAAGTAAAAAGATTAGAAGAAATCGATGGAGAAAAAAAATAAATGCCTTGAGCATTTTTTTTAATATAATTCTGGGCACAATCCTGCTGGAGGTCTATAAAAACAATGATTTTTATAAGAGCCTGCAAAGGGTTGTGAAAGCCAAGTAGATTTGCAACTTTTCCCCGTCCCTGGAGAGTAAAACCATAATGCGTGAGTAGCAGGATAATAGTATTCACCCTTTAAGCATCTTTCTGCTAAATTTTTTTCTTGGGTAGTAGACCCCCCATAAAAAAGAGAACTGTTTACTCCTGAGAATCCACCTGGATTTTGGTATATTACGTCATATATACTTCGCAGACTCTTAAATACATCACAGTTCGCTATTGCTCTATTTACTATGACATTCCCTACCATTAGCATTCCTAAGTTTCCTTCTCCTAGAGCTTCTGCGCGCATTAGTCTTGCCATGAGATCGAGCTCTTTGGTATTGTAGTTTACTAACATATAATCACCTAAGATATTATATGTTTTTTTTTTATTTCAAGTCCTTTAAAACTATGTTATGTCATAGATATGAAATATTTTGTAGTTAATTGATCTAATCAATGAAATACTTGTATTTTACTTACTTTTGTAATATAATTAAGTCAGCCACAGGGGTGTGGTATAATGGTAGCATAGGAGTCTCCAAAACTTTTGATGGGAGTTCGATTCTCTCCACCCCTGCCATGTGAACATAACACGAACTTTTACTACTTTGTAGGTGGGTTTGCTGTTAATATAAAGCTTGAGAAATCAAGTAAAAACGACTAGTTTTAAATAATTAGTCGTTTTTTAATTACATTTTAGTTTGTGTTAATAATTATAAAATTTATTATGTTATATTAATTATAGGTGTTAGTAATTAATATTACAAAAACTAGAAAATATTGTATAAAATATAAAATAAAATATTAACACATGGCATAGTGGCATAGGACAATTCCATATTTAAGAATAGTTAAGTTAATATTAGAATGTATAAACTATTTTTCATTTAGTCCATCTATGTAGCCCTCTACTTTTGATTTATAGTTGGGCGATAATTTGTTAATTTTATTCAAAAGGATAAAATCACTATCACTAATATTGTTTGGTTTAATATCATTGATAGGCATATCAAACTTAGTCCTACAAAGCAAATAATCAATAGAAGTATTATAATAATCTGCTAACTTGATAAGCATATCTGAACTAGGAAATACACGACCTGTTTCATAAGAAGAAACAGTTTCTTGAGTTATATTCAAGTCCATAGCAACTTTAGTCTGTAATAAGTCTTTTGAGTTTCTTATTTGTTTGAGATTATTTTTCATGATATTTCCTCCCATATATAATTTTACTTATATTTAATATGAGTGATAGCGAGATTACACATATTTATATGCTCGATATTGTATATTTAGCGTTTCTATGCTATAATATTGGAGTATAGGAGGAGTAAATTTATGAAAGAAGAAATTTTAAAAAAAGGCGCAGCAAATTGGTTTCATGGAATTGGAAGTAAGGGTGGACATTTAATTTTAACAAATGAAACACTTTATTTTGAAGGACATAGAGTTAATGCTGGAAAAAAAGAATTTGAAGTTGAATTAGAAAATATCAAGTCTGTAGAAGCAGGTGGCTTTTTATCTAATAATTTAACAATTATAACTAATACTGGAAAAGAAGTTTTTGCAGTTACAGGGAAAAAGAACTGGGTTACTGCAATCAATGATGCAATTAAAAATTTGGAGGGATAAATATGAGAAAGTTAAATGCTACCTTATTAAATGAAGGTAACAAAGAGGAAGCAATACTAAAAATCAAAGATGATAGTTTTGCAATAAATACAAACGACCAACTTATTAAAATTCCCTACTCTAATGTCAAAGGTTATAATTATGATGAGTCAAACGGAGTATTATCTATTGTTAGATTTGGTGGTAGTCCCATAGAACTTAATATTGTAAAGGATAAACAACTTTTAGAGTTATTGAATAGTATTACTAGTCAAAACAAAAGCGATTCTAACGAAAGCATACCTACCTATGAAAGTAATAGTCCAAAAGAAAATGAAAAAAAATTAGAGAGTAATGCAACAATTAGAGATACAGACAGCAAAAAAACAGAAGTTAAGCAAGTGACAGAACCTATAACGCAAAAAACATCAAATCAAGACGAAAATAGTTCAGACAAGCCCGATATTTTGAAAGTAATCAGTGGTATAATTTCAATAATAGCACTAATAATTATTTTCGTTAATATGTGTAGTAATGGTGGTCGTATAGAAGGTGGATATGAAGCCGAACGATACGCATTACAAGAAATTCCTAAGAGTGTTTTAACTTTAGCTTTTGAGCCTGATGTTACATCAAATGAATTAAAATGTAAAGCAAAAGAAAAAACAGATGATGAAATAATTCTTGTAAAATGTACTACAACTAATAAACATATTATAGACTATTATGAAAGCGAAACTATATGGTATGCTTATCAAGAAACAGCTGATGGAATGTCCCATTATCGTTCTATAAATCCAGACAAAGATACAGCTTTAAAAAACATTAGAAACAAAAAATAATTAGTTTATGAAAAGTAGAAAAACAACATCTTTGGGATTAAAAAGTAAAAAGTTGTAATTAGCATAGATTCTGTGCTAATAGTATCCATTATCCTAATCGGATAATG
>CAJUKM010000047.1 GCA_910587535.1 uncultured Bacilli bacterium | reverse complement strand
ACTTTATTTATCTGGCTTCATTCAAAACTGTCTGTTACTCAGCCGTGTATGGATCACTAATCGTACCTGTACCTCTTAAGGTATTCACGTATTCAGCTTTCAGATTGATAACTGGAGCGACCGCACCGCCAGAAATATTGACATTATCGCTGCCGAGTTGACCATCACTACTGACCATGAATACATGGGCATAACTGCTGCCCACATAACCAGGCGAGAGCGACCAATACCATGATCCTTTGTATAGGTAATAACTCGAGTTTGATATACCATACTTTCCACTTCCAGCGGCTACTATTTCATCTGCTGTAATCAAACCTACTGGATATGTTAGGTCTCCATTCCCTTTTTCTTCATCGTTCACAGTGAATGCATCGTTCTTTTGTAGACATGTAAACCTAGGTTGTACTTTACTTGGATCCGTATTCCATGCATTAGTTCTCGCTGTTGCTCCGTATGCTGTATAATTACTTCCATACCCTAAGCCTGTATCACTACTCCAGCCTGTGGCTGCTTTTCCTGGTGTCGTTCTATCGTTACAGAATACTACATCCGCTACTTTATCTCCTAAATTCTTATCTACTATATTCGTCTTATACCACGAATCTACTAATGTCTTTATGTCTGAATTTGTCGTATTCGTTTGGGCTTGAGACTTTGATGTACTTGCTGCTCCTTGTGCTCCTCCAAACATCCATCCGACATATTTGTTATCATACCACTCTGCATTGAACGCTTTTTCTGTATATGCTAGTCTTCCTGTATCGCTCGTTCCATTCGCATATCCTTGTGTTCCATCGTATATGATTCTTAGACTTCCATCTCCATTTACTCTGATGATCCTCCAATAAAAATCTCCAAATTTGACATAGTTATTTGTTACCGCACCGCGATAATAATAACTTGTTCCATAGTCATCTTCCATCGCAAAGACTCCTTCGTCTGTTGTGGCAGGAAGGGAAAAGTTCGGTGTTCCTTCATTCACAATTACATTTAAATGTTTTAATGTGTCTTTCGAAGGATCTATAGCATCTCCTATTTTAAACTTACTTGCAAATGTTGCATTTATATCACTATTCTGATTTATATCTAGATCATTGAATGTAATAGTCAGTTTGTAGTAATAAGTAACGCCAGCCGGTATCATCAGATCTTTAGCTAAGTTCTTGTCACTTGCAGTTTCAGATCTAGGTACATTTTGACTTACTGTCTCTAAGCCTGACCATTCTCCATCTTCATTTGTTCTATACTCTAGTTTATATGAAAGGGATTCTTTCATATATGTATTTATCATCTCACTAAATAACATATTAGTGGTTACATCTTGAGTTCCAGTATTTCTAATTTTAAATTCCTTCGTCACACTTTCACCCAATGAAAGAGTTGCATTTATTCCATCTGAATTATCCTCGAATACTAGAGCAAGAGTTCCAGTGGTAACGGTTAATTCTTGCTTCTCTTCTCTACCCAAATTAGTCATGAAGTAGGCATATGTCCCTATAGTACTTGCTAACACTATGGTAATTGCACACAGTCCCAAAATAAATATCTTTTTTCTATTATTTCTTTTTTCCATAAACTTGGCCTCACCATCACTTTATATAAATTATAGTACGAACATCACTGAAGACTGTGTCGAATTCTGTATTCTCTATCCTAAATAAGGATAACACATTACCCTTAATTCTCTATATATTCATAAAAAGTATTTAATTTTTGAATATAAAAAAGATGATTTCAATGAATCATCTCAATTACTTGTCTTAACTATCTTTTTATCTCTACTTTGATTAGACTCTATAGATACTCTGAGAGTTAAAAATATGAGAGCGATAGTATTTAAAGTGATACTTCCTCCATAAGAAAGAAGTGGCACTGGTACACCTGTAAGAGGTATGAGTGCTAATATTCCACCGAAGTTGACTAATAAATGTAGTAGTATGGTTAAAAACGTTCCATATGCGATTAAGGATCCAGTCAAATCTTTCGCCCTTTTTGCAATTCTCAAAATTCTATATAACATAAAAATGTATAAAAGTATTATTCCCGCACTTGCTATACTACCTAACTCTTCAACTATTATAGGAAATATGAAGTCTGTATGCGCCTCGGGTAGATACAAATACTTCTGAGTACTATTACCTAGACCGACACCGAATAATCCTCCATTATTCATCGCGATCATTCCATTACAGACCTGGTAGCCGGTCTTAGCTTCATATCTAGTACAAGGTTTTTGGTAAGTCAGTCGACTAGCCTGTTCGGCATTTAATAATTCTCCACCAAAAAGCATGACGCCTACTACCATCAGAACTCCTACCGTACCGATTATTTTAAAAATCTTTACATCTTTATCCGCCTTCGAAAAAGGTACTGCCATGAACATCAAAAATACAGTCAAACCGATGATCGCTGAAGTTCCAAGATCCGGCTGTAAGAATATTAGACCAGCCACTATGGCACAGGCAAATAGAGGCCTCAAAAAGAAAAATCTCTTCGTACAATTTAAATTTTTCCCAAAATAACAGGCTAGATATATTATTACTATGGTTTTAGCAAACTCACTAGGTTGCAGCGAAAACAACCCTAATTTGTACCAACTCTTAACACTGTTGGTTAAAGTTCCATAGAAGAAGAGTCCCGCCAAAGCGCCTATTATTCCGAGCATCATGATACTTTTTAAATAATGAAACTTATTTATAGGAAAACGCAATATAACTAAAAAGGAAAAAACGAAACCTGCTATCATGACTATCAGTTGCTTCTTAAAAAAATAATAAGTGCTAACTTTATATTGTAATACTGCCGAGATAGAAGAAGCACTAAAAACCATGACGAGCCCTATGATACACATTATGAGGGTTGCAAAAAATAAAGGTTTGTCCATTCTTTTAAATAGTTTTCCCATAGTCTCCACCATAATAAATATAGCACAAAAGGAAAAAATATAAAATAAAAAAGAGACCTAAATGGTCACCTTTACAACTTTATATCCATATACTCCCAGTATTTGAACTGCTCTTCTACTTCTTGATCCTTGAAGGCAATAAAAATAATAAGTCTTATTTTTGTCTAAGTATCTACTCGGATTAGCTAATATTTTATCTATATCCATGTTTATACTTCCCTTTATAGATTTGAAGTCCTCTTTATTTTCTAAACTTATTAGAATTCCCATACTAGGAACATATTCATCTATACTAATAACCTTCATACCTTATTCTATGTGAAATGAGGTATTTTTGCTACTGACTTAGTTTTTAAGTCCTCTAGCCATCTCATAGAGTATTATCGACGTGGCAACTCCGACATTTAACGATTCACAAGTTTTATCGATAGGTATGTAAAGTGCCTCATCTCTGAGTGCTTTGATATCTTCATTTACTCCAACCCCTTCGTTACCCATCACGATCGCACACAAACCGTCGAACTTTTCTTCGTATAAAGAATTGCCATTAAGGACATCTGTTACAAATATTTTATAGCCGTTTTCCTTGATTTTTGGAATAAACTCTTCCAAATCTGCTTCTATTATATTTATGTGGAACAATAGCCCCTCAGTGGCTCTTACGACCTTTGGATTGTATACATTAACTGATCCTTTACCTAGGACGATTGTATCTATCCCAAAAGCAACTGCGCTTCTAATTATCGTGCCGAGATTCCCTGGATCTGCCACTCTATCGAGAATAACCATATTGCCATTGAAGTCTTTCGGTTGTATCTTTTTAGAGACACCGATTATTTTTGGAACATTAGTAAGATTTGTGATCTTTTTCATGACAGCTTCGCTTACATAACTCACATTTTCATAATCGTAATTGCATCCATCGAGGACGATAGTCTCCACTAGATGACCGCTTTTAAAAGCCTCTTCGACCAAGTGTTCTCCTTCTATCAAAAAGAGTCCCTCTTGTTCTTGATACTTTTTATCATTTAAACTGGTCCATCTTTTTACTCGTTCGTTATTCAAAGAATTAATCATTTTGACTCTCCCTTAACATCTTTCTCGCTAGTTTGTGATATGGATAATATTTTTCTACTTCTCGCCAAAAATCGGCCGAATGGTTCATATGCTTGAAGTGGCAAAGTTCATGTATAATGACATAATCGATTAGAGACACATCTTTTTTTATGAGTTCAGAGTTTAGAGTGATCGTCATACTTTTGATATTACATACTCCCCATCTCGTAGTCATATGCCTTATCCTCAATCTGAAATTGGGAAGATCCCTAAATTGAATTTTAAGTCTCTCTAACCTGTTATTGAATATGACATTACATTGCAAATTTAAAAACTTTAATAATGTCTCTTCGTCCTTACTTATTATTTTATTTCCATCTATATATGTCTTGCTGACACCATCGTACTCTATGATATGTTTTTCACCGAGATAATACATTTCGTTGCTTTTTAAATCGCTTTTTGGAGTTCTCTTTTTTAAATTAGAGAGACTCTTATCGTTCTTTTTTATCAACTTCTCAATCTCGTTTTGAGAAAGATAATTGTTACAAGTAACTATGAGATCGTCATCTACCCACTTAAAATATATATTTTTGATCGCTTTTCTTTTAACTATGACTTTTGTAGTTGTGCCATTTAAATTAACGTACAATCATATCACCGACTTACTTATATATATTATAACACGACTTAATATCAATAAAAACTCAAAAATTTTAATTTTCTCTATATTATAAAATGAAACCGGAATTGAGTGATGCCAGTGTAAATGAAAAAA
>CAJUKM010000046.1 GCA_910587535.1 uncultured Bacilli bacterium | reverse complement strand
CCCACAAGTCAATAAAATTACAAACTGTAAGATAAAATATGTCATGTTGTTTAAACTATAATATATAGTTTCACTTTTTCTAATATTTCTCGTATGTTTATATAATTCATCTAATATAGAGTTTATCGTCTTTTCGATAGACTTCCTTATTCCTAAAGATTTGATCTCTCGAATTCCGGTTATATTCTCTGTTGCAACCTTTATATATTTATCGGACTCTTCTTTTAATTTCTCTTGCTCTTTCTTAATTTTAGGAAAGAATACGTTCGCGATTAATCCCATTATAACCGAAAATACGACTAATTCTAATGCCAATACCCACGAAGTGAATAAACTGACTACGAATATGCCGATCACTACGACGATTCGACAGATCATCGTAAGCATTTTAGCAAGTAGTTCGATAACTCTGTCGGTATCCGAACTGAGTCTATTTATAAACTCTCCAACACCCATTTCTTCGAAGGCTTTAGCGGGCAATTCGTCTATTTTTTTATATAAGTCTTTACTCGCCGATTTTATAAAATGTATCTCTAAATCGTTATGTATCATCTCTCTTATTATCTGTAAGAATGTATAAAATAATAAGAATGCTCCCGTATAAATTGTTATATATTTCGTGAATGACATCATGTCTTTGACTACTAATGCTTCTAATGCTAAACCCCAGATATATGCCGTACAAATCGACGGCAACATCGTCAAAACCAATAAGACGACATACGCTACTGCACTGCCTCTTTTGTCTTTTAAGTAGTGCCAAATAAGCTTAAAATTCTTTATGCTATTTTTTTCTTGTTCCATAATAAATTCCTTTCTAATCATAGGCTTAATCTCACGCAAAACTAGATAAATTCTAGCATCTATTAGTTTCTTTGTCAAACAAAAAGGACGACTTCGGTTTGTCAATAGTCGTCTCTTAATAATTAAAATTGTTTAAACTTTTTCTTCTTTAAAACGCCTAGTCCTAATCCTGAAGCTCCGACTACACCACCGAATGGTACTAAATAATCGGTTATTCCCGTTTGAGGGTTATCAGGAATTATAGGAGTAGTAGTTTCCTTTTCCTTCCAAACTGCAAATAGAGTAATATCTTTTCTGTCACCATATATAGATCCACCTCTATAGTTTGAGTTTGGAGTAGTAGCTAAAACATCTGGATTCCAACCTAAGAATTCATATCCTGCTCTAGTAGGAACTAACGTAGAAATCGTAGTATCTTCCTTAGTATTCACTGTTGCATCGTTAGGCATTCCATATACGACGTCTGAAGTATTTGCTCTATAGTATATGTGATAATAAGTTTCGATAGGATCGACAGGTTTTTCTTTTTCTTTCCATATTGCAAATAGATAGATGTCACCTTTTTCACCACAATACTTATCTCCAGGATCGAAATCCGGATCCCCTGTAGTATCTTTATGATTTTCGCTCCAACCTAAGAATTCATATCCTTCTCTTTTAGGCTCTTTTCTAGATATATAAGTACAATCTCCATCATATATAATCTCTCCACCAGGAACATTAGTTACATTAGAACCGTTTCCATCATAGTCGACAGTGTACTTTTTAACCTCTTTAGGTTTACTACTACAATATTGAACATAATAAACAGCTGGATGTAGATAATAATCTTTTGAATTATAATCTAACGGAGAATCTGTAAGATATCCATAGTATCTTCTATCTATTTTAAGCTTAAATGGAGTACTTAAGAAATTACTTTGTCTCGTAATTGTCGCATTAGCGTCTAATGTAGCATTTACAAGTGTTCTTATTGGATAATTTCTTAAATTTAGTCCACCTTTACCTACTTCTTCTGTACCAGTCATATATGAATAATAGTTATAATGTGTTATATAACTGTTTGTGCCTCTTGTATAAGCACCATTATGATTTAGAACGTCGAAATAATAGTCGTAAAAGTCATATAGAGACCATGAAGTTATTCCATCACTAGAATTACCAGAGTTTCTATTGATAGTTACTTGACCATATCCGACATTGTTGATATCGAAATTAGATATCTGATATGAGTTATTGCTGAAGTCAGCCGCATTTACGTGAGTAATATTAGAAAGTTTATCTTTCTTATAAAACGCTGCTTCATTAGCGTCTAAAAACAGATAATAATTGGTATATATTGTATCACACGATGTACTATCTATTCTTCTAGAAGCAGTAGCAGCATCTACTCCTCCTACACATAAGACTGCTGTCAAAAGTGCAGCACTTAGTGCCTTCAAATAATTTTTCATCAAAACCACCCTAAAATTTTTCCTTTCATTGGTAGTATATTCTAACACAATAAAAAAAAAAAGCAACAACTATGTGTTACTTTTAGAAAATATTATATTTGCTTAAATAAGTTTTTCTTTCTAGTTACTACTAGACCAGCTATTGCTGCTAACGTAATTGCACCAAAAGTCAGAAGGTGACTAACTACGCCAGTAACTGGTTGCCATACGGCGTATAGAGTGATATCACCATATTTTCCGTTATATTTTTGATCAGGATCGTATGTATGATCTGGCTCTTTAGCCTGAGGATCTCTGCTCCATCCCAAGAATTTATTACCTGATAGTGTAGGTTTTTGACTAGAAATAGTAAGTTCTGCTCCTACTTGTCCTACTTGTTTAGCAGGTTCTCCTTTACCACCATTTGCATTGTAAGTGATAGTAAATTGCCCAGCTTCTACCTTTTCCCAAATTGCATGTAGTATTACACTTTCGCCACAATACTCTTTGTTCGGATTAAATTTAGGATCGGCTACAGTAGCACTACCATTCGTATTCCAACCTAAGAATCTAAAACCTTCTCTTTCAGGAATAGAAGAATCTATGTTGATACATTTTGTAAAAGTTTGACTCTGTGGTGATGGCATTTTATCTACTTTATCAGTCGTATTTTTGTCGTAATCGACCTTTTTCTCTGTAGGAGTAGGATCTGGATTAGTAGTTCCTCCACTTCCCTTTTTACAGAATTGTACGAAAGTTACAGCTGGTGAATAGATTACAGTTTCACCTGCTAAATTGATACCTTCTAATAAGTCTTTTTGACCGAATACTCTCTTAATCTTCCATTCGAATGTTTGGTTCTGTGAAGTCCATAAGTCTCCAGGTACAGTAGAGAACGAGTCAGGTAGTGAAGTACCGCTTCTCACCAAAGTAGAACTTCCTAAATTGCTAATGTTGCTTGCCAAAGTTGAAATTAACTCAGCATGTCTACTGTTGTCACTATGAGCTTTATCTTGTGGATTTGACCAGTTGTCTCCATAAGCTATCCATTTGTCGTGCATCATATATGATACATCGCCATCTGTATAGACCATCGTTGTAGCGTCTTTCTTAGTCCAAGCTGTATAATACTTCTTCCAGTATTCTTCTACAGTCCAAGATTGGGGAGCACCACTGTTAGTAGATTCAGAATTTCTTTTAATTCCGATATCTCCACTTATTCCTTTTCCTCCCTTGATGTTGTTGTACTTATTAGCACCATTCCATTGTGTATATGGTCTTTCCGTAGTTGCAGAACCGATTACTCTATCGTATTCAGCTTTAGACTGTACGTCTAAGAACATATAGTAGTTTGTATGAATAGTTTCGCCCTCTTCACATTTGAGTTCTTCTGCGGCGGCGACACTACTGAATCCTAATACACCTGCTATTGCAAATGCACCTAAGTATTTGAATATATTTTTCATATAACTTTCCTCTTTCTCTTTTATTTTTGACCTTTTTAAGCAAAATATACGTATTCTCCTATATATCACTCCCTATGATTAACATAAATATAACACTATTCGACAAAAAAATACAGTTTTTTTTGTAACATTTACACAATTTTTTTAAAATTTATGATAATATAATAAAAGGAAGTGATCTTTATTTATGAAAAAAATTAAATTCACTATAAATGACGACACTCTTTTTATCGGGTATAAGATCGAAAACAACACTTTTAGAAATCTCTCTAATACCAATATAATATCTAAGGACGATCTCATATTCGATCTAAAATATTATAGAAACAACATATCTTTGATTGCAGGTTTTCTAAATGTGATGTTAAAAACAGACAATGTCACTCACGCGATAATCGAGCAAGAAGAATTGATTCTCAGTTCTCTAGAACTTTTAAATCATCTCCCATCTATCACAGAACTCGTAATAAAACCAGATATCGCAATAGACTTCGATACTCATTTAGCTATCTTAAAAAACGACACTCTAAAAGTTATAAACTGTTATACGATTCCCACTTATCTTTTAGAGAGAATCGATACGACCAAAAGTGTAAAAATAGAGACGCGAAACGAAGTATTCTTTATAAGTAACTTCTTGAGAAAGAATCGTCTCACCAGTTATTCGGATGTCTTCTATAAAAGAAAGATCTTGATCGACTATGATTTACAAGACATAGACTTTAAAGACTTAGATCAATTCTTGTCCATAAATACATATCTTAAAACTATTTATTTCGAATATATAAATTTAGATCTTATCAAAAATGTCATAAGATTTCTAAGAGAAAACAAGAAGAAAAACATATCTATCGAAATAAAAGGTACACCTAATAACCTATCTTACTTCAATGCGCTCGAAGAATACGTCAAAAAAAGTAAATATATTAAGAAAAATAAAATCAGTTTTAAAATAGACTATACGAGAGACTACAAACTCGACAATTTCTTAAAATTGTTAAATTTCGCAAGTCTAAAATATATATTGGTAGTCATAATTATATCTTGCCTACTAGGCTATGGTATAAACCAATACGACCTATATAAAAGTTCAGTTCAAATAGATGCTATTACAGATGATATTGCAGATCTACTAGAAGAATTTGAACATTTAGACAGTGAAGATACCATTCCAGATCAGAATACAGAAACTCCAGAACCAACTCCACCTACGACGACTCCTGCTCCTCCACCATCTAATTATGTAAGTCCATATTATAAAAATTATGCAAAAGTAATATCCGTGCTTAAAGAAACCAACAGAGATACCGTCGGATGGGTTACTGTAAATAACACGACTGTAAACTACCCAGTAGTACAGTCTACCAATAATAGCTATTATCTCAACCACGACTTCAATAAACACTCGAATTCACTCGGTTGGATATTCATGGACTATAGAAATAATGCAACAGACTTAGACCAAAATACCGTCATATATGGACACAACATTGCAAAAGACAAACTTATGTTTGGGAACTTGTCTGCTACATTAAATCCTAATTGGTATACTAAAGCGAGCAATCAATACATTACATTTAATACATCCAGTAAAGATATGCAATGGAGAATATTTTCTATCTACAAGATCGCCGCTACGAACGACTATCTTTATAACACCTTTGAAACTCAAGAAGATTTCTTAACTTTTGCAAATAAGATTAAATCCAGAAGCATCTACGACTTCGGTGTAGAGATAAAAGAAAATGATAAACTGTTAACACTTTCCACTTGCCAAAACAGCGGTAAAAGTAGACTCGTCGTCCACGCTGTACTAGTACAATAAAAAACTAAAATCTAAATTGAAAAATGAACCGCACCAAAAAAGATGCGGTTTTTTTGATAACTTTAACTTGTAAATCAAACTAAAGTACCTATTTAATTTTTTTCATTAATTACTAACTTCATCAAAACGTCTAATCCTAAGTCGTATATGGCTTATCACAGGACAGTTTTTAAAAACATAAAAAATGACTTCCTCTGTGGA
>CAJUKM010000045.1 GCA_910587535.1 uncultured Bacilli bacterium | reverse complement strand
TTTTTTCATTTACACTGGCATCACTCAATTCCGGTTTCATTTTATAATATAGAGATCAATACTGTGGTCATTTTTTATTTGCCACTGACAATATAATGTAGTATAATGTTTAAGTACAAAGAGGTGGCTAAGAATGAAAAAATTCTACAAAGAAAATAGAATCTTTGTAATTTTGATGGGGATCGCTTTGGTTTGTATAGCTATTATTATTGCTATGATGGCGGGATATGTCGTGAGAAGTTCTAAAGGGGACAAATATGGAAACCGACTAGATGGAATCAGCGATGTCGAAATTAAAAGTGAAGATGTTACAAAGATGGAAGAAAGCATTTTAGAGAAACCAAAAGTTCAAGACGTCACCATAAATATACACGGAAAAATAATTAACTTTAACATAGACTTTGAAAACGACGCAACCTTAGAAGAGGTTAAAAATGTCTCTATAGGATGTATGGAACTATTCGAAGAAAACTATCTAAATTTTTATGCCCTTCAATTTCTTATAACTAAATCATCTCTAGAAGAATCTAGTAGCAATTTTCCTATAATCGGATATAGAAATGCTGGCGCAGCGACTATCACATGGTCACACAATGCTAAAAATTAAAGTGGTGAATTATGAAAAAGAAGAGAAATATAGCATTAGCGATTCTTTTTTCGCTTTTAGCGATAGGAATTACGGCAAGCGTAATATATAGAATCTTACAAGATCCCAATGCTTATACGGTAACAGAGAAAAAATACATCGTAGATAACAAGTCCAATCTTATTTCGATTAAGGTAATGAACGACTCAAATATATTTGGTCGAGATGGAACAGGAGTTTTCTATGACTTTTTAGACAATTTTGAATCTGAAAACAGTTTATCTTTCGACATAGTAACGAGTTCTGTAAACGATGACTTACAAGGCTTAGCACTTAAAAAAGGGCCAACTCTTCCAGAAGGTGCAACCCATTTCTACACAGATCATTACGTTTTAGTTGGAAAGACTTACAATAGCCTTGCGACTCTTGCCGACGCATCTGGAACGATAGGTTACCTGAATAAAGATGAATCGGTATTAAAAGATTATCTCAACAATTATTCGCTAACGTTAAAAAATTTTGATAACAAGAATAGTCTTTGGGAAAGCTTAAAAAACGACGAAATATCTTATGTCGTCGTACCGAGGATCGAATATCTAGATTTAATACTAGATAGTCTATATATGGTTTCGTTGCATTTAAGTGATGTAAAAGAATACTATTATTTGAACAATTCTGATAATGAAATATTAAACTCTATTTTAAATAAATCGTTCAATAATTGGCAATTAGAAAACTTTAAAAAATCGTTTAATAAAAATGAATATGAATTGTTCACAGATAAACTTAAAATAACTCAAAAAGAATTGGATGTCATAAATAAGAAAAAATATAGATATGGTTTCATGACTAATGAACCATATGACATTAAAACTGGTGGAGTATACGGCGGAATAATAAGTAAATATATCAAAGAATTCTCTCAATTTAGCGGAATTACTTTTGAATACGACGAATATAACAAGTTCGATAAGTTTACAAGAGCGATCAGTAAAGGTGAAGTAGATTTATTCTTGAATTACTATTCCATTTCCACGAGTATGGAAACTATAATATCTCCATATACTGTCGATATAAGCATAGTTCTTGCCAATAAAGATGATAGAGTATTTAACACTATAAAATCTATCGAAAAAGAAACAATATATGCGAAAGAAAACTCTCTCATAAGTGCATATTTAAAAAATAGTGGCATAAAAGTGGAAACGTTTAAAACGCATAAAGAATTGAAGAAAATCTTCAAACAAAACGGAATCGTCGCAATGGACTACGCTAATTACTTAGTATATAAAAATGAAAATAAAGATGTAAATGAACGTTTTAGACTGAACACCAAAAATACGTTAAACTTCCAATCGAATAACGACACTATGTTCAATAGATTGTTCACATATTATATTAATTCAGTCGACAAAAATGAGATGTTATATACTGGAATAGATGACTATAATAGATCTATTACTTCGGGTTCTCTCATATATAAAATTACGAAATATGCAATCATATTGATATTGATTACTGGATTTATAATCTACGTAACATATAAAATAGGTAAGCGAGCTTTTGTCAGAAAGAAGATCAAAAGAAGTGATAAGATGAAATATATAGATATATTGACATCATTAAAAAATCGTAACTACCTAAATGAAAACATTCCTATATGGAATCAAAACACCATTTATCCACAAGCTATTGTGATCATAGATTTAAATGGAATTCAGGAAATAAATGATATCTATGGCTATAAAGAAGGCGACAAGCAGATACAAGCGACAGCAAATGCCTTAATAAAAACCCAATTAGATAATTCTGAGATAATGCGTACAGATGGAAACGAATTCACCGTATATATGGTTGGCTATAACGAAAAACAGGTGATAAGCTACATTAAAAAACTGAATAAAGAATTTAAAAATTTACCATACGATAAAGAGGCAGCAGTCGGTTTCAGTATCATCGAAGACGATTTAAAACTTTTAGGAGATGCTATAAATGAGGCGACAGAAAAAATGAAAGAAAACAAGCAATTAGCTTTGGATGAAGATAACGATGGAAAAATCTAAGCGATTTTTTAAAAACGTAATCGAAACTTTAAAAAGGCCAGACATGACCATATTACCTGGCCAGCTAGCCTTTTTCTTTATTCTATCATTAGTACCGACGATAACGATTCTCATGTACGTAGCTAATTTTCTATCTATATCTGTTGAAGATGTAGTAAATTATTTCAATTTGGCATCCAATTCGACCATAGTAGAACTATTAAAACCATCTCTTACAAATACAGAATTTTCATTCAGCATGTTGATTCTTATAATAGTAGGAATATATATAGCTAGTAATGGAATGAACTCTATAATCGTGACAGCCAATAGTATCTATGGAATAGATCAAAAACCATTTTTGGAAAGAAGAATAAAAGCAATTATAATGGTATTCATACTGATAATGCTTTTCTTATTCATGATCTTAGTACCTATATTCGGCAACTTTCTTCTAGATTTGATAAAAGAAGTTTCGGGAAAAGAAAATGTCTATGACATAATGAACTTTCTAAAGACACCTTTTTCTTGGTTCACAGTTTTTTTCTTTATAAAGATTCTATATACGATTGCACCAGATAAAGAGATTCCTAGTGCTCACGTAAACTTTGGAGCTCTATTCACTTCAATCGGATGGTTGATTTCGACAGAGATATATTTGTACTATGTCGGACATTTTGCTAATTACAATTTCTACTATAGCAGTCTTTCCAATATAGCTATTCTCATGATCTGGGTTTACATTCTCGCTACTATATTCGTAATAGGAATGGGAATAAATCATAAAGAAGAACCATATGAGATGGAAAAGACACAGAGACTAAGAGAAATAAAAAATGCCAAAAAGAACCATCATAAAAGCGAATATAATTCATAAAATAACACTGTGCACACAGGTATTACTCAGTGCACTTTAAGACTTTTGATCACTAATAATAGACTTGTTTTTATTAAGATTTGTGATTGAAAAGTAATACTTAAAAGAGAAGACACGACGCCTTCTCTTTTTTAATAACCATTTTTCTGAGGGTTCTTCATATATTCGTATTCTTTTAAGATAAAGTCATCTGTCATGCCGGCTAAATAATCTATTACTTTTCTAGTCACACTGGTGTTACTTTTATAATTTTCGTCCATATTATGCAAGAATATTTTATTAATAGAATTATTTTCATCGTCGATGTTATCTCTGTAGTAGATAAAAAGTTCATTAAAGACATTTTCATAAAATTTTAATGAAGCAGTAGTGTTTGCCTTATAATAAATATTTTTATAATTAAAGTCTTTCAATTCTTTCATCGCCTTCAAAACCTTATCGGAGACTTTTATGAATGGCTTGTCTAAACTGTTCTCTATTAAATCGATTATGATAGAATTGACTATCTCTCTATTAGTGCTGCCGAGAACAGAGCTGATATCTTCAGGTATGGAGTTTTTTTTGAGTACTCCGAGGCGTATTGCATCCTCGATATCTCTTCCCAAATATGCGATTAGATCGGAAATTCTAACGACACATCCTTCTAATGTCATCGGAACCAAACTTTTAATATGGTCAGCATTTTTATAACATTCTTCATAGTCGGATAAAAAATCTTCCTTAGTTTTTGTTTTAGGTCGATATTCACCTTGGACAAATTCACCATTGTGACACAAAATGCCGTCTAAAACTTGTACAGTAATATTAGTACCTTTTCCGTTGTTTTCTAAACTCATGAGCTCTCTTACACCTTCGACATTATGTGCAAAATGAGTATTATCATATTTCATGCTCAATTCATCTAAGATTTTTTCTCCTGGATGACCAAATGGTACATGACCTATGTCGTGCCCTAAAGCTATGGCTTCTATCAAATCTTCGTTTAAAGAAAGTGCTCTGCCGATCGTTCGAGCTATCTTGCTGACGAGCTGGACATGTATGATCCGTCTACTTATGTTGTCGTTGTGCCAATGGGTAAAAACCTGTGTTTTATCTATGTACCTCGTATAAGAAAGAGAATGAATGATTCTATCTACATCTCTGGAAAAGTTTGGTCTAAAATCGCTTTCAAAGTTCTGTAATCTAATCGCATCTCGATCTAAAGTTGCATACTTAGATAAATACTGTTCATTTTTTAACATCATTTCTCTTGTAATCATTTTACTCACCTAAAAAAAGTATACCACAACTCGACATATTATGCTAAAATTAAATAGGGGACTTAATATGAAGCATGTCAGTAAAATCAAGATATTCTTTATTTTTGCTTTGTTAGTCGTTTTGATTGGATCTTTTCCTCTAATTGGTAAAGATATGTTCTGGGCTAACATAGATTTTAAAAACATAAATTTTATAAACTTTGCTGGACTTGGCATCATAAATAGTTCTATACTTTTAATCGTAACAAAATGCAAAATAGTAAAAATATTAATACAGTCATTAATCATAATAGCACTGTTCGTGTTAATGAAAAGCATAGTAAACAAAAAAAACTTCTGTTTACTTCCGATTTCTGTATTTCTGTTCTTTTTAGTGGATAGATTTTTCTTCTGTACTATGTTTATCTCTTCATCTGGTTTTTGTACACACATCTTAGGTTCTCTTTTCACGATTATATACATCTATTTATTCGGACAAAACAAAATAGAAACCATAAATTGGTTAATCCTATTTCTATTCGGATCTATATCGTGTATGATAAATCCTCTCTATAGCGTACTCGCTTTCACAGTAACATCTATATATCTGATCAAGTCTATTAGAGAAAAGGAGGAGACATCTAAACTTTGGTGTCTTGCTACTGGTCAACTTTTGGGATTGATTTTAATCGTTCCTAATATGAATACGATCTATCCCGATTTCTCACACAATCTTTTAGAAGAGTTTATACCAAAAATGGTAGAAACAAATTTCTTTATGACATTGATCACATCAGCTCTAATACTTTTCTGCTCGGTAAAAGTATTTATGAGTAAAAATAGCTTTCTAACTATCTTATCCATTACTGGAATCAGTAGTTATCTATTTTCTTCTCTTTTAACAGATTCGATTTATTTAAACTACGTAACATTTATATGCCATTTTCTATCTGAATACTTTATTCTAAAAAATCTTGGAACTAGTAGAATATTTAAAAGGAATATCGACATATTTTTTACATTCAAAGCACTTTTCATAATACTCCTAGCGATATTTGGAGGGATAACTTATGAAAGTACGGTTCTTTTATATGTCATCGACATATTGATAATATTAGAAATTTACGATCATGTCTTTCCAACAGAATTTTTAGGTAACATTTGGTACTTGGCAATGGTCATGTCTATCATTTCGAATATTTATATATATAACATAGTTTCAACAAAATACGATGAAATGAATATGTATATCAAAAA
>CAJUKM010000044.1 GCA_910587535.1 uncultured Bacilli bacterium | reverse complement strand
ATCAAGTTTAGATTTAATAAATGGCGTATAGTAGTCATTTATCATCATATCTGTTTTAACTAATTCTAATATGCAAGCCATTAATTCTTGTTCTATTTCTTTTTCTTTATAAGTAATTTTACAATGTTCACATTTGTAATAATAGTATTTCTTACCATTTGGTTTAGTTGTTGCACATCCACCTAGAAATCTACCACAAGAAGAACATTTCAATTTATTAGTAAACAAATAAGTAGCAGTTCTTTCATAATGTCTAGCATTTCTTTTCTTTTGGTACTGACAGTCATCCCATTTTTGTTTAGATATTAATGGTTCTACAACATTTTCATAATAAGTTGGATGTTTTGTTCTTTTTCCATGTACATAATCACCTTTATAAAGTTCATTTGTCATAATATGATTTATTGTTGAATCTCTCCAGTTAGTTTTACCTAATTTTTGTTCTTCATTATAAATATTAGCAATAGTTTGATAACTTTTGCCCTCTAAATATAAATCAAATGTTCTTATAATTATATCTTTTGTTAGTGGATCTGGGACTAACTTTTTATTTACTCTTTTAAATCCTAAGGGTGGCTGATTTGGGATGTGACCAGAACGAATTGCCCCAGCCATACCAAATTTAGTTCTCTCACTACATTTTTCTATTTCATTTTGTGATACACTAGTCATTATTCTCATAACCATTCTACCATTAGAAGTAGTAGTATTAGATTCATCTGCCATACAGTCTATATCGCATTCATTATCATTTACTATTTTCATTAATTTTTCAATATCATAAACACTTCTAGTTAATCTATCTAATTTAAAAGCAACAATTACATTAATATTTTTATTTCTAACATCATTCATCATTTCTTGATAAGCAGGTCTTTTATCGTTTTTAGCACTTATTCCAGCATCTTTATAAACTTTATATACAGAATATCTTTTAAACTGGCAAAATTCTTTTAATCTATCTTCTTGTTCTTGTAAACTAAAACCCTCACGGCTTTGTTCTTCTGTGCTCACTCTAACATATATTCCAGCAATTTTATTTGTTTCATTCATAGTATCAGTCCTCCTTTTTGATTAATTATTTTATCCTATTTACTGTAAATTACAATAAACTAAATTGTATTTTTTTCGTATTTAAATAGTAAACTAAATCGTACGCAAAAAGTACACTAAATTGTATCTGAATAGTAAACTAACTTATTTATTTTCTTTCAAATATTCTTCTAAATCTTTAAACTTAATTCTTTTGTTATAACCATTTATAAATATATCATCACACTCATCAAATAATAAATAGTCGTTATTATTAACTTTTAAAATATGTGGTTTCACATAGGCAATATTAGTGTTTTTAAGACTTATAATACTACCATTAGTTAATTCGTACTTAACATTAGCAAATCTACATACTACATCCACTTTCTTTCTTAAATGCCCACTTATCATAAGTTCTTTAGTTTCTATTGTCATATTTATCACTCTCACTTTCTTTTCAAACAACAAAAAACTAACTATTTCTAGTTAGCAATTTATTACTCTCAAACTAAAAGTTCGAGTTTCCTATCTATATGGTGCAAGAAATGGGACTTGAACCCACACGAGCATAAGCTCACTACCCCCTCAAAGTAGCGCGTCTACCAATTCCGCCATCCTTGCAAAAGTTAGATTGAAAATTCAATCTAATAAAATTTTAACATAACATAAACTGTAAAACAAGAATTTTATTTATGTGTATTATTGATAATAAAGATATCACAATTTAAGTATACGAACTACATCTTATCGACTGTCTCTATTCCCAAAATACTAAGAGCGTTTGAAAGCACTATCTTTATACAGTTCAATAACCTTATACGAGAAGACTTAAGTACGACATCTTTCTCATTAGAAATATTTACGTTTTCATAAAATCTCGAAAAGTCCTGCGTCAAATTGAAGATATATTTAGTTAAATGAGCAGGCTCATGAGTCCTTAAAAGATCATCGACCAAATATGGAAATCTATATAGATCGTTTATCAATTTATTCTCTTGAAGTGACTCATAGCGTATTTCACTAGAGAGTTCCATCTGATTGTTTCGCAATATAGAGTTTATTCTGACGATGCTATAAAGAACATACAATCCAGACTCGCCGACGAAACTAGTGGCATTTTGTAAATTGAAATTAACGATTTTTTTCTTGGATACGTTTAACATCGAAAACTTTATACAAGCGTTGCAAAGCCTTTGAAGATCGCTTTCACTAACGTCAGTATCTCTTTTAGAAAATTCCTGTTTTAAAGTTTCGACTACTGCCTTTATGAAATCTGTAACGAGCACTACAGTTCCAGCAGATGTACTCATTTTATCTCCATCTAAAAGTACATAAGAATAGCTTATAAGTTTAGGCGCCTTTTTCCCTAATATATCCATAACAGCACTTATCTGCTTCATATAAACTTCTTGATCTTCACCCAAGACGATATAATTGTTTTTATCGTTTCTATCGATTTTATACATCGTATAAGCGATGTCTTTTATCGGATAAAGTGATGTCTTATTTGATCTCGTAAGAACTAAAACCGGTTCCTTTGTAGGTATATCATAACCAGAAAGATCGACATATAGTCTTCCTAATTCATCTTCTCTTAATCGTCCTTTTTCTCTAATTTTATTTAAAATGTCATCTAAATAATGATTGTACACATAATCTGATTCGTGAGTAAATATATCAAAACTTATATTAAGACTCTCGAATATTTTTAACTGACCCTTAACACACATGTCGGTAATGCTCTTAAATTTTGCAATCATCTCTTCGTTTCCAGCTTCTACTTCTTCGAGATAATTGAATGCTTCTTTTTCTAAAGCTTCATCTTCCTTTGCATCGGCACTTATTTTTACATAGACGTCTAATATAGAAGAAAAATCGTCACCCTTTAATCCATATTTTTCGATACCAAGTACTAAAAGTGCAATCTTTTTACCCAAATCGTTTATGAAATAATGTCTTTCAACTTTGTAACCCGTAAATCTATAAAGGTTACTCATAAAGTCTCCAATTAGACTGTTACGACACCTTCCGATATGTGGCTCTGCATTCGGATTAATAGAAGTATGCTCGATTAAAAGAGCCTCTTTATTTCCTTGATTCATAGAGCCATAAGTATCTTTTTTCTTTTCGATTTCCTCTATTAAGAATTTCGCTAACTTCGCATAATCGACATACAAGTTTAAATATGGACCGATGGACTTTATTTCACTAAAATAACCATCTTCATCATCGAAGTTTTTGACCAAATGTTTTGCGACATCCATAGGAGTTTTTAAAACATCTGTCCTCAAAGGAGCACATTGGACACTGTAATCTCCCATTTCTTCCTTTGGTGGAATCTCTACAACGATTTGCTGTTCAGTCCCTAAAATATCTTTAACTTTCTCTTCGATATATTTTTTAGTATTCATAAAAATCCTCCTTAAAAAAGAAAAAACCCATAAAACAGGGACGACTTTTTGCCGTGGTACCACCCTACTTCACAGATTTACTATGCACTTGTGACCTCTATCGCAGTTACGCGGACTCTACTCAAAAATTGCGTTCATCGAACATTATTATTGCCTTTCACCAACCGGCAACATCACTAAAATAAGAGGATTCGATTACTTTCTTTTTCTCGCCGTAAAATCTAAAAGAATTATACTATAGTTAAATTCACTTGTCAAATTGATAGCTAAGCTTCCCCTACTTCTACTAATTTTTTTAGATGACGTCTTTCTAAATGCTTATCGACTATCATAAACGTTAAAATCAATATTAAACTTATTAATACAAATAGATAGAAACTGATTCCTCTTGAGATGATCATCGCGCTACCAAGTAAGCTTGCTGGAAAGAACATCTTGAATATTATCATAAAGCTTCCTTCACTTACACCCATCGAACCAGGAAAAGGTAAGGATGCAACTGATATATAAAGTACTGCTTGCATGAAAATAAAAGTAAATACTCCATAGTCGTTAAGTCCGAAAGCCCTATATATGAAATAAGGGATACTGTGGTATATACACATTTGGAATAAACTCGTCATCATTGTCTTTACAAGTATCCATTTATGTTCATTTAAATAAAGAGCACAAGAATGATATTCATCCAACTGGATTAAACCTCTTTCCAATAAAAGATCGGCTTTTTTATAACGAAACTTCTTTAAAACATTACAGAACCACTTTATCAACTTAGCTCCCATATTTTTAGAAAAAATCATTATTATGAGGAATGACTCTATCAGAATGTTTATCGATATGCCAAAGAACAATAGATATTTGATATTGCCTATATGGTGTAATAAAAGATCGTAATGGGCAATAAATCCTATTATAGCTAAGACTAAAGTTACAAATTGAAAGCTTAATAATTGAATCAATAGAGCTAAAGTTCCATGCGACAAAGGTAGTTTATCTTTATTCATAAAATATAACTGCATCGGTTGTCCACCTGTTGAGGATGGCGTAATAGAACTGAAGAAAAATCCCACTAAACTATATTTAAATGCTTTTACTATAGAGATATTATCTTTAAAATTTTTCATGATCCTATAAATGTTTAACCCCTCTAAAAATACATACATAAACATACACATTAAAGCGACAAAGATATAACTTTTATTAGCTTCTCTTATATGGATTATTAATTCACTTAAACTGCTTTTTTTAAATACAAAATAAAACGTTATGATGATGAGTAAGACAAATAAAAGTCCATTTATGACATTTTTCTTATTCATTTTTTTCTTTATATTATTGAAAACCTGTTTCATAAAAATACCTCATTTCGTACCACATAATATCATAGAACTTCAGTTGCGTTCTATCAAGTTATAGTTGTTTTTTGACAACTTCGGTTTACATATTAAAATTATCACGTCTATTATAACAAAATAGTGTTACAACTGAGTTACAAATAAGCATTTCAAAACATATAATATTATTCTATCATAAATAGACACTTTTTAAAATCCAGCTCGTGATTAAAAACAAAGCTTATACATTTCTTTACATAAAATATTGACGAGTGTATATAGATATAATATAATTGAATCATGTCATGCTGAAATGGCTCAATTGGCAGAGCAGCTGAATCGTAATCAGCAGGTTGGGGGTTCGATTCCCTCTTTCAGCACCATTGAGCAATCTATTCTAACTTTTGTTAGATTTAAACATATAGTATCAACTTCAAAAGAAGTTGATTTTTTGCATTTAATGAAAGAAAGGATAGATTTTGATGATTAAACTTAAAACAAAAGAATTACATTTTGATGAGGAACTAAAGAAGAAAATAGAATTTATATGTGATTTTTGTAATACTAAACCTACTATAATAAATGGTAGTATTAAAAACATAGAACATACAAACTTGAACTATATCGAACCTCATAGAGTAATTATTAAAGGTATTACTTTTCTAGTTTTTAATTATTCTAAAACTATATATGTTGGAAGTCTAGCAAATTCACTAGAAATAAAAGATTTAGAAAGTTTTATTAAATCATTAGAAAATGTATTAAAATCAAATCAACTTCTCTTAAAATGCCTTTAAATAGGCAAAAAATGGTAATTATGTCTTGACTTTAAGATTTAAATATCTGTAATAGGTAACCAAGAAACAAGTTTTATGTTTTTGGGGGTTAATATGAAACGAAGTTTAGATTATATTAATACAACTTATTTAGATTTTAAGAGGTGTCAAAGACATAAAAATATTTAATGTGTCTTTGTCGCCTCTTTTTAGGTTTCAAAGATAAAAAGGAGGATTAAAAAATATGAATGAAGAAAAGAAAATAGCAGGTTTGTATATTCGTGTAAGTACTGAAGATCAAGCCAGAGAGGGTTTTAGTTTACCAGAACAAGAAAAGAGACTCCGAGCAATGTGTGAGTATAAGGGTTATGAAATTTATAAGATTTATAAAGATGCTGGAATAAGTGCAAAAACTGGAAATAAAAGACCAGCATTTGAAGAATTATTACAAGATATAAAGAGATAAAAAATGTAATACTGTTGTGGTTTTAAAACTAGATAGATTAACTAGAGTGTTTATGATATGGAACATATTATGAAATTTTTAGATGAAAATAATGCTTACCTAGATTGTGCGAATGATGATATAAATACAACAAATGCAAATGGTAAAATGGTTGCAAGACTCTTAACTACTGTTTCACAAAACGAAATAGAAAGAACAAGCGAGAGAACTAAAATAGGTTTAGCTGGTGCAATAAAAGTTGGCCATATTCCACACAAGAGATCGGAAGAGCGTCGTGTAGGGAAAGAGTGTAGATCTCGGTGGTCGC
>CAJUKM010000043.1 GCA_910587535.1 uncultured Bacilli bacterium | reverse complement strand
TTAGATTTTCAGATACTGATAAAACTGCTGAAGATTGTTTAACTAGAGTTTTAGAAAATCTGTATAGATAGGAGTTTTGATAAAATGAAATATGAATTAAAAGAGTTAAATATGAATATGGGAATTACTGAATATGAAATGTATCAAGATATCCCGCTAAAGGAATCTGGGTCAACTAATTTATGCAATGGATTGCCTTATGAAGTATTTAAAGCTTATTTAGAAAGTCAACTTGCAAGAAAATATCAGAATATTAGTGAATATGATACACCAACTGTCACTTATATTATGTATGTTAATGATATTCCAGTGGGATATATCAGTTTAAGAACAAAAATTGATAATCAATGGAAAAAGTGGTCAGGTAATTTTTATTATGTAATTAGAATTTCTGAAAGAAAAAAAGGATATGGTACTAAAATATTAAAATTAGCATTAGATGAATTTAAGAAATTAGGCTTTAAGGAAATTTATGGACAATCTTCTGCAGGTAATATTGTTTCTGCAAAAGTTATAGAGAATAATGGTGGAATATTATTGGAAGAAGAGGACGGAACGAGATATTACAAAATAGAGTTACAGTAAGGAAGTGATATAAATGAACATTCGACAAAATTCGACAAATATAAACTGGTATCCAGGTCACATGGAAAAGACTAAAAGGGAACTTAAAAAAATAGAACCATTGATAGATTTTATTATAGAACTGGTAGATGCCAGAATTCCTTTTTCTTCTAAGATGCGAGGAATTGATGACATTACAAAAAATAAACCTCATATTTTAGTAATGACCAAAAAAGATCTTTGTGACATAGAAGAGACAAAAAAGTGGATAGATCATTATGAGAAAAAAAATATGCAAGTTTGTATGATGAATTTAAACGATCGTAATGACTTCAAAGAACTACTATCTAAAATAGAAGAGATATCTTCAGAAGTAAATGAAAAAAGAAAAGCAAAAGGTTTAAAATCGAAGTCATTAAGAGGACTCGTCATTGGTATTCCTAATGTTGGAAAAAGCACACTTATAAACAAATTAGCAGGTAAGTCTGTTGCGGGCGTTGGAAACGTTCCAGGATTCACAAAATCTCTAACTTGGATTAAAGCTGGTTCTACTTTACTACTAGATTCTCCAGGAATACTTTGGCCAAAATTTGAAAGTGAAGAAATAGCTTTAAATCTTGCCGCGATGAGTGCCATAAGAATCGAAGTATTAGACGAAGACTCTATTGCAGTACACATCTTAAAAAAATTAGAGGCTCATTATAATGACAAACTAAAAATGCGTTACAATTTAGAATCTCTGAATGATGACTACGAATATAATTATGAAATCATCGGAAAAAGAATTGGAGCTCTTGAAAAAGGAGGAGGAATAGATTATACTAAGGTGAGTCTATTTATAATAAATGATCTCAAACAAGAGAATATAAAAGGCATAACATTCGATAGGTATTGATCAAAATGGAAGAAGATTTATTAAAATATGAGCATGAACTTTATAAAGAGGGGCAATTACTAGTTGCGGGAGTCGACGAAGTCGGCAGAGGACCTCTTTTTGGACCGGTAGTAACAGCAGCAGTAATCTTACCAAAGGATTATAAACTAGAAGGTCTTACAGATTCTAAAAAACTGAGCCCCAAAAAAAGGGACGTTTTTTATGAGGTGATAAAAAGAGATGCGATATCTATTTCCATAGGTATAAGGTCAGCAAAAGAAATCGACAAACTGAATATATACCAAGCTACAAAAGAAGCGATGATGGATGCTATAGAAAATCTCGAGATAAAGCCAGATCATGTTTTAATAGACGCAATGAAACTTGAGAATTTAAAAATTCCTTCTACGAGCATAATAAAAGGGGATGCAAAAAGTCTGTCTATTGCAGCTGCAAGTGTTATAGCGAAAGTTACGAGAGATCGAATGATGGATGAAGAGGCTCTAAAATATCCTGAATATGGTTTTGAACATCATAAAGGTTATCCTACCAAATCCCACATAGAAGCCGTTAAGAAATATGGTGTATTGGAAGGTTATCGTAAGACATTTGAGCCTATAAAAAGTATAATAAATGGGAGTGAACTAAATGAAAGAAGTAAAAAAAGAAGAAAAGCAAAAACAAAAACTATCAAAATATGAAAAACGTAAACTTAAACAGAAAAAACTAAACGATCTTTTAAATATGCGAGGAATTCCAAAATTTTGGACTACTCACATAGTAGAGATACTCTATATTTTTGTAATCGAATTAATTGTAAAAGCTCTTTTAGGCAACTTAATATTTGATTATGCTTTACTAAGAATTCTTTTGAGTTCTTGGATTTTGGCACTCATTATCAGTATAGTAACGACAAATTTGCCATCTAAATTGCGTAAATCAATTTTAATACTTTTTAACTTCCTAATATTCTTATATGCATGGCTTCAATTAGGATTCATGAACTTTTTAGGAGCATTTATATCCTTAGGTAATGCAGAGCAAGGGACAAAAGTAACAGATTACATATTTGAATTTTTCTGCTCTTATAGACCAATAATACACACATTAATAATACCGTTCATTTTGACAATAATATATCTTGTGTTTGAAAGGTATATTACTAGAGATGGTTACGAAAAAAAGTTAGACTTTAAGATCATGATCCAAAACTTAGGATTACTTGTATATCTCGCTCTATTATGTTTTACATATTATGCAACTTTAGAACTAGATTTTATGCAAAACAAATTTCAGACTGTATCGAATAAATCGCTATTTAAATATCCTTCGAATCCAGCACTTACGATTAAGAACTTCGGTACGACTGTCTATTTTATCTTAGACGTTAAAGGTACGATAACGGGGCCTATAAGTGAGGAATATTCTCCTGATAGCAACGATGAATCAAACAATCCAGTCGACGATTCCAGAAAAATTGACGATTCAGCTTGGGATAGTCTATCTAAAGTTGAAGAAGATCCGAGTATGATAACTTTAAACAGTTATTTTAAAAATAGAACTATCTACCCAACTAATGATTATACTGGTAAATTTAAAGATAAAAATCTCATCGTAATCATGATGGAAAGCATTGGTGAAGCGGTTTTCCATGAAGATTATAAAGAATATTTCCCAACTCTATATAAATTATATAATGAAGGAATAACTGGTAAAAATAACTACAGTCCAAGAAATAACTGCGCAACTGGAGAGTCAGAGATGACTAGTCAGATTAGTCTATACTCGATCGAAACCACTTGTACTGTAAATACTTATAAAAATAATGAATATAAAGAAGCACTTTTATATATGCTTAAAAAGAATAATTATTTTACATCTACATATCACAACTATACAGAGCTTTATTATTCTAGAAGCGTATTTGAATATAAATTAGGAGCGAGTAGATACTATGGAGTTAACGACCTCGGTGTATCATATGACTTAGCCTATAAAGAATGGCCTAGTGATTTAGAACTCATGAAAAAAGCTATTCCAAAATTTATAGATCAAGAGCGTTTTGCAAGTTACATGATAACTGTTTCAGCACATACTCCATACATATTCTCTTCTAAGATGGGGAATAAACATCTATCTCTGTTTAAGGATACTAACTTTCCAACAAACACGAAGAGATATTTGAGTAAAGTTAAAGAATTAGATCTTGCAATCGAATATCTAATAAAGAGTTTAGATGAAAAAGGTAAACTTGACGACACAGTAATCGTTCTATTTGGAGATCACTATCCATATGGTTTAAATGATAAAGATTATGGGAACTTAGCACAATATGACATCAAGACTAATGCAGAAGTTGACCGAACACCTTTTATCATTTATAATAGTGCTACCTCAAAAGAAGAAATCACAAAATACACAACACCGATGGACTATACGCCGACGCTTTTAAATCTATTTGGTATAGAATACGATCCAAGATTATATCTCGGACATGACATCTTTAGTGAATACACAGATTATGCAGTATTCCCAGATAACAGCTGGCAGAGTTCGGCAGGTTATTATAGTACATCCAAAGGTGAGTTTATTCCTAAAGAGGGCGGAGAAAGCATCAGTGATGAGGACATTATAAAAATCAATAAAGAAATAAACGACATGCGAAGTATGAGTGGATTAGCTATAAAGAAAAACTATTTCAATTATCTATTCAAATATTTCGAAGAATATGAAAAATTAGAAAAAGAGAAAGCTGAAAAAGAAGAGAAAGAAAAAGAAGAAACAGAAGAATCGGAGGAATAACTAATGAAAAAAGTTGTAATCGTCGAGTCCCCAAGTAAGACAAAGACGATAAGTAAATATCTTGGTAGTGATTATGAAGTATTATCGTCTAAAGGACACATAAGAGATTTAGCAACGACAGGTAAGTTTGGATTGGGTATCGACATCGAAGACGACTTTAAACCTCATTATGTACCTCTAAAAGATAAAAAGAAAACTATATCAGAATTGAAAAAAGCATCAGACGGAGCTATAGTTTATTTAGCAAGCGATCCCGATCGTGAGGGAGAAGCTATAAGCTGGCACTTAAAAGATGAACTAGGTTTAAGTAGCTATAAACGAGTAGTCTTTAACGAAATAACTAAACCCGCTTTATTAGAAGCCTTCGATAGTCCAAGAGACATCGATATGGACTTAGTCAAATCACAAGAAGCACGACGTATGCTCGATAGAATAATAGGTTTTAGACTATCTAAACTAATGCAATCTAAAACGGATGGAAAAAGCGCAGGGCGAGTTCAGTCTGTCGCGCTTAAATTGATCGTCGATCGAGAAAGGGAAATCCAAGCCTTTAAAGAAGAAGAATATTGGACTATTAAGAGTATATTCCCTGATTTTGAAGCTGAATTAGACAAATACCAAGGAAAAGACGTCGAAATTCCAGGCAAAGTAGATGCCGACAAAATAATAGAATCTCTATCTAAATGTTTTAACATCGAGTCTGTTACTAGTAAGATTAAAAACAAAAAAGGAGTTATGCCTTTCATAACTTCTACTCTACAACAGACTTGTATAAACATGTTAAACTATGGATCTTCTAAAACGATGAGAATCGCTCAAAAACTCTACGAAGGAGTGGACTTAGGAAGTGAAACAGTCGGTTTGATTTCATATATGAGAACCGATTCGACTAGACTATCTAACGTTTTTGTAGAAGAAGCTATGAGCTATATAAGAAACAATTATGGTGAAGAATACGTCGGTAATGTAAAGGTAAATAAGAAAAAAGATAACGTACAAGATGCTCACGAAGCTATTAGACCGACAAGTATAAAAAGAACACCAGAGAGTGTAAAAAAATATTTGACGGAAGAAGAATACAAAGTCTACAGTATCATTTATGCTAGAGCACTTGCTTCTTTGATGGCCGATGCGAAAGCTAATGGAACTACCATTATTCTAGAAAACAATGGTTATACTTTCAAAGCTACAGGATCAGTGATCGTATTCGATGGTTATTTAAAAGTGTATGGAAAATATACCAAAAACGAGGATGTAATCTTACCAGATTTATCTACTTATAAATCAAAGATAGTAATTGCAGAAGACATTGTTGGAGAACAACATTTCACTAAACCAGCTCCTAGATATACAGAGGCTAGTTTGATTAAAGAGATGGAATCTCTAGGCATTGGTAGACCAAGTACTTATGCTAAAACTATGGATACCTTGAAGATGAGAAACTATGTCTCTGTTGAAGATAAAAAGTTTATCCCGACAGATATAGGTTTCGAAATTACAGACAAACTTCAGGAATGCTTTAGCGATATTATAAACGTCAAATATACTGCTGACATGGAAAGTGATTTAGATTTAGTTGCCGAAAATAAATACGACAACGTCAAACTTCTCTCTGACTTCTTTAACAAATTTGAACCTCTAGTAGAAAGTGCGTTTAAGACGATGGAGAAGAAGGCACCGGTAGAAACTGGAGAATCTTGTCCAGAATGCGGAAATCCACTGGTCATACGAAAAGGAAAATATGGAGAATTTGTTGCATGTTCAAACTATCCTGAATGTAAATATATTAAACCAACAGAACGCACAGCACTTGCCATATGTCCAAAATGTGAAGGAGAAATCGTCGCTAAAAAGACTAAAAAAGGTAAAGTTTTTTATGGATGTTCAAATTATCCTACATGCGATTATGCACTTTGGGATGAACCTACTGGAGATAAATGTGAAACATGCGGGCTTTTGATAGTTAAAAAAGGAAAAAAAACCTATTGCCCAAATTGTCAAAAAGCAAACAAGGAAGAAAAATAAAGAATACTTTTGCTACAGGTATTCTTTTTTTATAACTACAAAGTACCCAAAAAGTGGTAGATAATAAAAGAAAGCTATGATATACTTGTAATAAGAAAGTAGTAAGGCTAAACCTATAAAAAACTTTCAAAACTTTAGTAAAAACCCTTGACAAGATGGTCCGCGAGGTGGCAACATTTAGAGGGAAGCTAAAG
>CAJUKM010000042.1 GCA_910587535.1 uncultured Bacilli bacterium | reverse complement strand
ACCGATTTCTTCTATTTTGTCGATAACTTTAGGACTATATAAATAATTAAATAGTCTCCTATTTTTAAATACATATTCCTTATTATTTCTGTCTATTAAAGAGACATCTTCTCCATTAGAAATATCATATTTCATTTTCATAAGTTGAATTTTTCCATATATCAAGACACCAGTTTTAGAAAAATCGACTTTTTCTTTCATTAAAAGTAACTCGTCGCTAGATACTTCTGGAGAAAAGAAGACAGATGTTGCATCATAAGAAAGAATTTTTTTAACAGTATAAGAGTTTACAACATTGAACATATAATCGGTATAAAACTCTTTTAATCGATCTTTTTTATTTAGAGATCCATAATCCGCGACGATACATTTTTCGTATTCGCTATCTATTTCAGAGTTTAAGAACTTTGGAAATACTTTACCTTTTAATCTCTTTAAGAGAAACTCGTTTGAAGTAAATATAATACAATCAAAATTCTTTGCTACTTCGTATTGTTCTAATGTTTCGACTACAACTAATACTTTCTGTGTACAACAAGGACTTTTTACACTTACGATAGCTATTTCGTTCACTGTGTGTTTAGTAAGATTTAGACGGCGAGTATCCAACTGCTTTAAACAATCTCTTCTAAGCTCGTTTAAATCTCTTAAGTTAACAAATAGATTATCTTCTAATTCAATGTTTAAACTCTCTAACTCATACACGGTATCACCAGTTTTACTAATCTGGATTCGCACATTATCTTTTGATATAGGTCTTTTTTCAGCTTTAGAAGGTATTGATCCTAATACATTTACTTCTATATCTTTATAGGAAAACGAAAGCTCTATCGGTTTACCTGTTAAGATCTTAATATTTCCATTAATGAAAAGCTTCTTTCTTGGCAGCTGATCGATTTCTCTTTTTAAAGTTATACTTTCGACTTTTCTGATTTCTCCACTTTTTTCGACATCTAAAAAATTATCTACAAAACCTTTGTATCGGGCTTTTAAGAAATTAACAAGGTTTCCCTTATCATCATAGAGAAAATTAATAGTCATACCCTTTTTAGCTTCTTTGAATCTGATTACATCTCCTTGATACAAATCTTCATCTAAGCTTAACTCTATTTTTTCGCCCTTTACTTTATAATGTCCTAATAATATACCTATATGGTTTGGACTTTCTTTATTTACGATATCTCCACTATTTGCATCGCTTATAAATCCTTTCGTAAATCCTCTATTAAAAAGTAGTTCCATATTCTTTCTTTCTTCTTCGCTCAATCTTATATTTTTTCCTTCATAGAAAGAGTCTAGGAGTTTTCTATAAATCTTAGTTATATAACCGACATATTGAGGACTTTTCATTCTACCTTCAATTTTTAAACAGTCTACTCCACTTTTTAAAATATCCTCTATTTGATCTACAGTAGAAAGATCTTTTAAACTCAAATGATATCGTTCAGTCTCTTCTAAAACTCCATTTCTCTTCAATTTATAAGGAAGTCGACAAAGCCCTGCACACTCACCACGATTCCCGCTTCGACATAAAAGCATACTAGAAAGCAAACATTGTCCAGAATAAGATACACATAAAGCTCCATGGCAAAATACTTCTTTTTCGATATTATCAGGCAATTCTTTTATTTCATCTAGAGACATTTCCCTATCTAAAACTACTCTTTTAACACCTTCTTTAGATAATAATTCCAAAACATCACGCCCGTTATTATGAAACTGAGTGCTCGCATGTATTTCTAAGTTGGGCATAACTTGACGTATAATGCTTAACATTCCAAAATCCTGAACAAGAATAGCATCTACGCCGATTTGATAAATATACTTTACATAAGAAATAAACTCTTCTATTTCGTTTTCTTTAACTAAAGTGTTAACAGTTATGTAAACCTTTACGTCGTGTAGATGTGCATATTCGATAGCCTGTTTTAACTCTTCATCGTTGAAATTATTCGCAAATTTTCTGGCGCCAAACCTATGTCCACTCAAATACACCGCATCTGCACCATATCCAATCGCATATTTTAGCATCTCCATATTTCCTGCAGGACTTAAGAGCTCGCATTTTTTCATGAGTATCACTTCCAATTTAAATTATATCAGATTATTTATATAAATTAAAACACATCAAGTTTCCGATGTGCTTTGATTAATAACGTACAATTTATCGTCGATTTTAGCTAATTTGAGTATACATTTTGTATCATATCCTAGATCTTTTACGTACTCCCAAGATAGAGAGAGTGAATATCCATCATATTCTTGATCTCCTATTTTTACTTTTTCTTCTTTGACATCTACTACATCGATACTTGCTACCTCAGGTAAGAATTGAATTCTTTTTCCGTAAGTATTATCTTCGACATATTTATAAAGAGTATTTTTAACTTTTAATTCATAATTATCTCTCTTTGACTCATAGACATATTCGCTTCCACCTACGTCATATTGGTTGACTTTATTAGATATAGTATAAAGATCTATTATATATAACGTCCCAAGCCTTTTAGCGTATTCTAAGTAATCTATAGGTGTCTGTTTTAAAACATCTCTCAATTTTTCAAAATTTTCTCTAAATAGTACTGTATCTCTGTCTTCTAGATTGTAACCATAACCCTCGATAGTATCTAATTTTTTGATTTCCTTAGGCTTTTCTTCTTGTGAATTTCTATTTTTAAATATGTACCATCCTACACTAGTTGCAAGTAGTAACACTATTATTAAACCTATAGAAATCAATACATTACGACGTTTCACGTACGATGTTCGCCCCTTCCAATTCGATAAGATTATATACGATTATATCGTTTGATAGTTCTAACAACTTTTCAGTATATTCTTTACAATCTTCGATATAGTTTTCATCGATTGTGACAGATTTTTTCAAAGTTATATACTCACTCTTAGAGTTATTGTAATACAGATTACTCGTCAAGAAATTTCCATTTGGAAAAGCGATTATGTTGTCATTTTTAATAGAAAAGATATCGTGTCCTAAAGCATATTCACTTTTAAAACCGAACATATTGCCCAAAGTAGGCATGAGGTCTATCATTCCCATATAATAATCGACTTTTCCAGATACTTTTTTATCTTTAGTCCATATTATCAATGGAGTTTTACGATTTAATTCGTTTTCATAATAATCGTATGGAACATATCCAGGATCACCTTCTTCTCTAAGTTTCCCAGCTACTGGATCATAATTGTATAGATAACTATACTCTTTTGTTCCCAATTTGGCATCATGATCTCCATAAAATACTAATACTGTATCATCAAATAGGTTGTTATCGTATAGTGACTGTATAAATTCTCCCAAACACTGATCAGCATAGTGAACTCCTCTGATATAATCACCTATAGTAGTGCCTTCTAAGTATTTATCGACAACTGTTTCTTTTATTCCAGTTTCTTCGTCGATTCTCTCTACTTCTTTAGTTAATTTAAACTCTCCGTAAGCATCTCCACCATCCCAAGGAGTGTGATTTGTAAGGGTTATAAGCGTACCCATGTAATGCTCGTTCTTTTCTTCTATTTCTTTTAGATAAGGAATCATCTGCTGGAAGAAGTCGTGATCAGAAATACCGAGTCCTATCCAATTATCTTTGTTCACCTCAAAAGACTCTTTAGCATAGAATTTATCATACCCAAGACTCTTATGCATCGAATCTCTATTCCACATAGTAGAATTGTTGCCATGCATACTAAACGTATAATAACCTTTCTCTTTTAGAAGTTTTTCCATAGACAGATAATTGCGGTCATAATAGTTTATAAACACTGTACCAGATAAAGCAGGCATCAAGGATGTATTCAAAGTGAATTCTGTATCGCTACTCGTACCTACGCTTATCTGAGGATAGAAATTGCTAAAATATAGTCCTTCTCTAGATAATTTATTTAGATTAGGAGTGACTTCAACTCCGTTTACTTTAAGATTTAAAAACATCGACATCATACTTTCCATATGGATCAATACGACATTTTTACCCTCATATATACCAGTATACTTATTTTTCTTAGTATCTTCTTCTTTATTGCTATAGAACTCTATAAAACGATGGGCAGCTTCATCATAACCGAAATATGAGAAAACTCTAGATTGAACACTTTGTAATATATCGTTCATTTGATATGTTAATATACCAAATCTTTCGACTATATAGATACGATTCCACTGTTTTACTAAGCGACTAATATCTGTTCCAGTCAAAGTTACGATATTTATACAGAGAAATATTACTCCTACTAAAAGGACTGTACTGAAGTTCTTTTTTCCTTTCTCAATCTTTGTAACATAGTTAAAATAATTGTGATCGTTAAGAGATTTGTGTACAAAGAAGAAAGCCAATGGGAATAAAAGATATATTAAGTGGTATATTCGAAGTTTATCGAAAACTGCACCCTTAACAGAATTTACCTGTCCCAAACTCTCGATCAAACCGACTGTAACATACGAATTATAAAAAGTATAATATATCCCATTTATAAAACATATTAAAGTAATTATACATAGAACAGTTTGAAAATACATGTATTGTTTCTTAGGTTTGAACAAATATCCTACACTTCCAAGCAAAAGCACCACAGAAAAATCGAAAAATGCCGACAAAAGACTTAAAGGGGAAAACCCTATTGTGCAGAGACTCAAAAGAATGGTCTCTAGGCTTGCCAAGACGACAAAAGCCAAGAATTGTCTATTTGTAAGAGCAAAAGTTATAAACGATTTTCTATGTTTATTTATAAATTTTAAAAATTTCTTTTTCATTTGATTCCCTTCTTACAAATCACATTATATCAAAAAAACTACATAAATAATACCCTTTTTCCAAAAACATATTATCTTATATAAAAATACTATTGCAAATAATTACTATATTTGATATTATCTACTTGTATGCAGGTGTAGTACAATGGTTAGTATGCGACCTTGCCAAGGTTGAGATGGGAGTTCGATTCTCCTCACTTGCTCCAAAAGGTAAAATCGTCGCACCAAGTGACGTTAATGATTAAATCAATCTGAAATATGATTGATTTTTTTGTCGACTAAATTAGTCTAGTCAAGAAAGGTGTGATGTGTTATGATTAAAATCGAAAAAAAGAAAATCAATATGAGTGATGAACTCAAAGACAAAATTAAATGGTCTTGCAAATTTAATAACCTATCCTATGAAATCATGGAAGGTTACTTACGAATTGTGGAACACACAAATTTAGCATACGTGGAGCCACACAAAGTTATTATTGATAATAAGTTATACTTATTCTTCAATGAACAGAAACATTTTTACATAGGGAATCTAAAAAAGAAAATCCCATTGTCTGAATTATCAGAGTACATAGCAAGGCATTAATTGGTGAGTTTATACTCCCACTATATTGATTTATTTTGTCGTGTAAAAATCAATATATTCTAGGTGTCCTTGTTATGTGACACCTTTTTTGGTGCCTTTCACTATTCCAAAAAAGAAAGGAGAAATGATAATTATGGATAATGAAAGGAGTATCGCAGCAGTTTATATTCGTGTCAGCACAGAGGATCAGGCACGAGAAGGATTTTCTTTAGGAGAACAAAAGGAAAAACTTTTACAACTCTGTGCATTTAAAGGATATGAAGTATTTAAAGTTTATGAGGATGCAGGAATAAGTGCAAAAGATATGGAACATAGACCTGCATTTCAAGAAATGTTATCTGATATGAAGAAAGGTAAAATCAACTATATTGTGGCTTATAAACTAGATAGAGTTACTCGTTCAGTTCGCGATTTAGAAGAACTTATATCGGTACTTGAGCAATATAACTGTTTCCTAGTATGTGACAGAGATGATGTTAATACATCTACTGCTAATGGTAGATTCTTTGTAAGAATGCTTACAGTTCTATCACAACTAGAAATCGAAATCGTATCAGAAAGAACGAAATTTGGCTTAAATGGAGCCATTAAGTCAGGACACTTGCCAGGAGTTTTAGCACTTGGCTATAAAAAAGATGGTAATAAGAAAACAATTATTGATGAAACTACAAAACCAGTAATTGAAAGAATATTTAAAATGTATTTAGAAGGAAAAAGTTTTCAACAAATATCTAATATTTTCAATGAAGAAGAACTTTTAAAACCAAAGAAATGGAAAGATACAACAATTCAAAAGATTATTGATAACAAAATTTATATGGGTGATTATGAACAATTTAAGAGAATTGCGAAAAATAAACAAATTGAGCCTGTTGTTTATATGAATGTAGTAGAACCTATTATATCTCGTGCAGTATGGGAAGAATGCCAACATCAAAAAGAAAAGAATCAAAGATCCTATACTAGAGATAGAGTTTACTTATTTTTTCAAAAATTAGAGTGTCCTAATTGCCATAGAATTATGAAATGTAAAGGTTCTGGTGGCAAAAAAAGAAAGTATATGTATTATACTTGTGAGAAGTGTCACATTAACTATCGTGAAGATAGGATTGAAGAATTATTATCAAGTTTTATTTATGACATGGTTGAGTATGATATGGCAGTTAAAAAGTATTTTTTGCCTATTTTAGCAGACCATAAACCAACAAAAACTGATGATATAGATAAAGAGATTAAATCTTTAGAAAAACAGAAAGAACGCATTAAAAAAGCATATATGAGCGGTATTGTAGAAATGGAAGATTTTTCAGAAGATTATAAACTTATTGAAGAAAAAATAGAAATTTTAGAACAAAAGAAAAATGAAAGTCTTGATTTAGATAATATGACTTTTTCACCACAAAAACTGATGGCAGATCGTGATATTGAACGAGAAACTATGATAAGACTTGATACTTTAAATAGTGTTGTTAAAAATACTTGGGAAAGTAAATCAAAAG
>CAJUKM010000041.1 GCA_910587535.1 uncultured Bacilli bacterium | reverse complement strand
TTGTCAAGGGTTTTTACTAAAGTTTTGAAAGTTTTTTTATAGGTTTAGCCTTACTTTTCTACTTATTAATCTACCACTTTTTGGGTACTTTTTCAAGAGCTACTATTTCTATTTAAAAAGAAAACATAATAATAAGAAAAAAATTCAAACGAAAATAACATTTCATTTGAATCTTTAATTTATAACGGATAATCAAAATTCCATTTATTTGTTCTTACACCTTCCATACCATCAAAATAATTAGAAATCTGACTTGTATTAAATTTTAATACTCCTCCTAAGCCAGTACTTTAAAAAGAGTAAGATTTTGAAGTTGCTAGAGATACATTTGTCGTTGCATGTTGATAAGTTGCATAAAGATATTCTCCTAAATTACTATCAGATTGGAAATTCATATAAAGATGAAAATCTGTTCCATCATCATATAAATTCATGCTTTGCCCTATACCGTAAGATGTTCTTTTCATGTTTGTTCCATCTAATGTATAATTTGTGACCAAATTACCGCCCTACTAAGATATAAATATAATATCTACTTCATTATTTGAAAGAATTTAATATATTATCTAGATAAAATTCAGTTATTTAAATAAAAACTTTATTCGTTTTTATACTTTTCTAAAGCATCTAAAATTCCTTTATAAGGAAGAGTAGCACACGTCTTTCTATTCGCTTGCTTGTATATTTCATCGAACGCCAGAGCTTCATTTAAAATATTGGAATCGTACTCTCTCTCTTCTATCATATTGTAGAAGTTTTCTATAAATTTTTTAGCCTCTTCGATCGACTTTCCAACTAATTCTTTCGTCATAATAGAAGTACTAGCAGTTGATATCGCACAAGCTTCTCCATCGAACTTTATATCTTCTATTATACCACTCTTCAATTTGACCCATAAATCGATGTTATCTATACAAGAAGAATTATTGGTATTTACATAGATATATTCTTCATTTTCTATATGCCCTCTATTTGAAGGGTTACTATAGTTATCATAAATTACTTCTCTTTTTAAATCTGCATCCATCTAAATCATTTCTTTCATAATTTTATCTCTGTCTTTTAGAAGTTCAACTAAAGAATCGATATCTTCTTTTGTATTATAAAAATATAAACTCGCCCTTACTGTATTTTTTACACCCACTGCTTTTTTAAGTATTTTAGCACAATGATTACCTGCTCTTACGCATATATTGTATTTATTTAAATATATTGCTACATCCTGTGGGAATACTCCGTCGACGTTGAAAGCTAAAATTCCACTGTCGCACTCTTCGTTTATTATATCTATGTGTTTGACTTGGGTTAACTTTTCGATCAAATATTTCTTTAATGCTATCTCATGACAGAAAATGTTATCCATTCCCACTTCTTCTAGATAGTCGATTGCAGCACCTAAACCGATGACACCTGCTATATTAGGTGTACCTGCTTCGAGCCTAGTCGGTAATTCTTTTAAGAAGATTGCATTCTCGTTATCGAAAGATTCGTTCATTCCGCCACCCATGTTAATGGGATCTAGTTCTTCTAAAAGCTCTTGCTTACCATATAATATACCGACTCCTGTAGGACCACACATCTTATGGGCCGAAAACGCTAAAAAGTCGACATCTGTATCCTGCACATCGGTCTTCTTATGTGGAACGCTTTGAGCTCCATCGACGACTACGAAGATATTATTTTTGTGTGCAAATTCGGTTATCTCTTTGATCGGTCTAACATCTCCTACTACGTTTGTAATCTCCGCTAAAGAGATGACTTTAGTTTTAGGAGTTACTGTTCTTTTAATCGCATCTAATGTCACATGGAAAGTATCATCTAAAGGCACATATTTGACGATAATTCCCTTCTTCTTTGCTAGTCTAAACCAAGGTAATACGTTTGAAGCGTGTTCTGAATCGGATATTATGACTTCGTCGCCGCTTTCCAAAACGTGATCGAAAAATCCGTTCACGATCATGTTTAAAGATTCAGTAGAACCGCTCGTAAAAACTATTTCTTCTCTATGTTTGGCGTTTATAAACTTTTGTACTTTATCTCTAGTTCCTTCATATGCCATATCGACTTTTAAGCTTATGTCGTAGTCTCCCCTATGGGCATTAGCTGTATAATTAGAATAATAATCCACTATAGCGTCGATTACGCATTGTGGTTTCCAAGTAGTCGCACCGTTATCTAAATATACTATATCCCTATTTAGCATAGGAAATTCACCTTTAGTATTCATATCCTTCACCTCCCTACGAGAATATTTTTTATTCTTTCTTTTATATCATCTGGCATGATGGATAGGATAAATCCTTCTTCTATAAGTTTTTTTGCTGTTGCTTTGCTGATACCCTTACTCATGAGATAAAACATCTCATCTTCATCTATTCCACCTATACTTACCCCGTGGTTTGCTTCGACTTCGTTCGTGTTGACGACGAGATTCGGAATTAAAACGTTAGAGATCTCACTCTTATTTAAGATATGGGCGTATTCGTTTAGTACGCATCCAGTCGTTTTTCCTGCGACTGTCCCGTTCATCACGACCTTTACAGTACTGTCACTCTCGTTGATACCTCTGACGTCGACTTCTCCAAAAACGAAATCGCCGTATAATTTTGCATCGATATTTAGCTCGTACTTTTCTTCTGAGATAAAGGAAGAATTGATTTTAAAAGAAGAATTGTCATAAGCTTCTATCTCGATGTTCGCTTCTAAATCGATCGCATAATCGAAGACGTTTAATATCAAAGATGCATCTTTTTCTAGTTTGATCTTGAGATGCATGTTGTTATGTAAGTTTACTGCGTTGATGACAGTATCGCCTTTGATGATAAAGTCGGATGAAGTCATGTATTTTTCTAAATCTAAGACTCCACCGCTCACTAATATATTATTCTCATTATTCTTACTCACTTACACTAAACGCCCCTTTAAAGCCATTTTTTTCTATTTTCTCTGCAAGCTTTTCATCGCCTTCCATGACGATTTTACCCTCATTTAATATATATACTTTATCGGGATGTAAGTATTCTAATATGTTCGTGTGATGAGTAATTATCAAAATAGATGCCTTCATCGTCTTTTTATACTCCAATAAGCCTTCAGAAAGCGATTTTAATCCGTCGACATCTAATCCGCTGTCTAGTTCATCTAATATTATGAAATTCGGCTTTAAGACGTCTATTTGGAGAAGTTCGTTCTTCTTCTTTTCTCCTCCACTCATATTCTCGTTGACGTTTCTGTGTATAAAACTTTTGTCGATTCCGAGTCTTTCACAAGAACTGTTGAGTCTTTTGTTGAATTCGAAGATCGATTCTTGAACTCCTCTGTCTACTAAAGCTGCTCTCAACATTTCAGCATTGGTAACGCCTGGTATCTCGATAGGATTTTGAAATAACAAAAAAATGCCTCGCTTAGCTATTTCATCTGGCGTTAACCCGTCGATCTTCTCGCCCTCGAGTTCTATTTTTCCTTTAGAGATCTCATACGTCTTATCTCCAACTATAGTTCTGCATAGAGTGCTCTTACCAGTTCCATTTGGCCCCATGATGACGTGAATTTCATCTTTCGGAATAGACATATTTAATCCGTCCAAGATTACTTTTCCATCTGCCAATACTCTTAAATTTTTTATTTCTAACATGACGATTACCTATCTATTTTTAGCTTGGACATAAAAATAATCTACTATCGAAAGGGACGCATAAATGACTAGTACGAGACCTAGTGTCGAAAGTATTAAGTTCGATACGAAGATCGTATATAATCCGATTAAAAGGAGGATAAAACCTATTATAAGACTTACTATAGAATTTCTATCAACTCTCATGAGATTTGCTCCGATCGCAATAGTGTTTAAAGCGTTTATGATGATCCAAACGCCTATAGAAAGTCTTATTATGAATTCGATAGTTCCCGAAAAAAAGATAAAAATGATACCCAATACGACCATCATAATGCTGTAGAACATGTCCCCAGTGGTTCTGTCCATTCTCTTGAAGTCGGCTAACATTTTAGATATTCCTAGGGCCAAAAACACTCCTCCAAAAATATAGGAAACGAACTCGACGACATTCCCAGGATTCAAAAATAACAGTAACCCAAGTAACAAAAAAACTATTGGTGATACTAAACTCTTTTTACTTTCATAACTTTTAATGACGATTCTTTGCATAATCTCACTTCTTTCTTCTACCATTTTACCATTATCTAGACGAGTTTTAAAGTCTTAGTTTATCTATTCTTTCCTGAAAGTCCTCACTTTTACAGATGAAAGATCCAGACACACATACGTCGGCTTTCGAAACCTTTTTAATCGTATCTCCATTGATCCCACCGTCTACGATAATTTTAAAATCTTTTTTATATTCTTTTTTCATCTCGTTTAATATGTCTATTTTATATAGTGTACTATCCATTAGTTCTTGTCCGCCTTTACCTGGTGTTACAGTCATCACTAACACTTCATCTATCAAAGATATATAAGGACTTACAGCCTTTGGACTAGTCTCCGGGTTTAAAGCCAAACCACATTTGATGCCACAAGACTTTATATAATTTAACAGTCCTTCTATGTCGTCTTCCAATTCGCCGTGGATCGTTATCGATTCAGTATTTAAAAGGGCAAAACTCGTAATAAAGTCGAACGGTCTAGAGACCATTAAGTGGACATCTAACGGTTTCCTACTGGTGTGTAAAAATTCCCTTTTTGGGGTTTTGCCTAGTACGAAAGTCGAATCCATCACATCGACGTGGATATAATCGGCATCTGTTTCGTTGATTTTTTTAATAGTTTCCTCTTCTGAATAATTGCTCGAAAGTATGGATACTGCTATTTTCACTTCATTTCACCTCTAAATTTGACGTAGTTTTCATATCTAGTTTGCTTGATTTTCCCATTGTCCAAAGCATCTAATACGCCACAACCCTTTTCTTTAATATGTTCGCAATCTTTAAACTTACATTCGATTCCTCGAAATTCTCTAAATAACATCTTTAAGTTCTCTTTAGGGAAATTGAGATCTAATGCACTGAATCCCGGTGTATCTGCTATGAAAGCACCTTTGACTTTGAAAAGTTCGACGTGTCTCGTCGTATGTACTCCTCTTCCGAGTGCTTTACTTATAGGACTGGTCTTCAGATCCAGTTTTTTATCTAATCTATTCAAAATAGTACTCTTACCAGAACCTGTCTGTCCAGTTAAGACGACGGTATGTCCTTTTAACATCCTCTTTATTTTAAAAGTCTCAGTATTTTTGACTACTTTATATCCGATAGATTTATAATAAGCGAATACTTTTTTATACTCGTTTTTTTCTGTTTTACTTAAAAGATCGCTCTTCGAAAGACATATTATCGGTTCTATTCCGGCATTCTCGACACATAAAAGTTCTTTATCCAAGAGATTTAGAGACAGATCTGGTTCTTTTAAACTCGTCATGATAAGAGCGATATCTACGTTCGCTATCATCGGCCTAGAGAGAGAGTTTTTCCTTTTCTTTATCTCTAATATGTAGTTGTTTTCTCTATCTATAACGACAAAGTCCCCTACTAGAGGGGTTATTTCGTCTTTCCTGAACTTTCCACGAGCTCGGCAATCGTACAATTCGCCATCTACAGATACTGTATAGAGGTTACTTATAATTTTCGTTATTATGCCGGTGTTATTCATTCGTTTCTCCTTCTGGATTATCTACGTCTGCTGGTTCCTGAGCGATTGTGATCGTAAACGAAGCTCCAGCTGCTATTTTAGAATTAGCGGGTCTACTCTGTGCCATGATAGTACCAGCAGGATATTCGCTCGTCTCGACATATTTTGTGTTGAGAGTCAAACTGTACTTTTTAGCAAATTCTTTTATCTCTGAAAGAGAATAATCTCCTGTTGTGAAATCCGGATACAACTCTTCGATATCTGGAATATATAGGGTCACATTTCCACCTTCTAAGACTTTTTCTCCTGCTGAAGGTGACTGCCCAATTATTTCACTTGCATTATATTCGCTAGGATCTTCGACTGCTTTTTTCTCTATCGTGACGTTAACCGAATGAGAGCTTTCTAAGATTGCTCTGACTTCGATATAGTTCTTACCAGTATAATCATCTAATGTTATCGAATTGGCTCCACTTGATACATAGATCGTCACTTCTGTACCTTCCTTAACGGTTCTTCCCGCTGCTGGATCCGTCTTGACGACTTTTCCTTCTTCGATCGTATCACTCGGAGTATATTTGAGTTCGCTGTTTACCTTCAGCCCTTCTTCTATGAGCTTTTCTTCAGCTTTAACTTCGTCCATGTCGGATACGTCTGGAACTTTTACATTGTCGACCGCAGTAACTCTAGGAAGTATGACACAAATCGCAGTAACTAACACGACTATTCCAGTGAATATTGCACCTAGAGTGAGCAGTATTTTATTCTCTTTCTTCACTTCATCCTCCGTCACTTTCTTAGAGACGACTATCTGATCGTCGTTCGGTTTCTTAACTTCGCTCGTACTAGCACTTTTCTTCTTTTCTTTATCTATTTCATCGATATCTGAATACTTGAATTCGATTATCTTTTCGTTGACTCTCGAATCGTCCATAGCCGTCTTGATGTCATCTAACATCTCACGGGCATCTACATATCTATTCTTCGGATTTTTGGCAGTAGATCTTTTTACTATATTCACTATCGAATTCGGTATATCTGGAAGCTTATCTTTGAGATTAGGAATGGGTTCCTTTAACTGTTTAAGCGCTATCTCTACGGCGTTTTCTCCTCTAAATGGAAGAGTTCCCGTTAACAATTCGTACATCAATATACCCATCGAATATATGTCACTTTGCATGGTCGAACCCTTACCGCTTGCCTGTTCAGGTGGCAAGTAGTGAACGCTTCCCATGACAGAATTAGTCTGAGTCAACTGAGTGCTATTCAAAGCCATCGCTATACCAAAATCGGTAATCTTCACTAGACCACTATCTAAAATCATTATATTTTGAGGCTTTATATCGCGGTGAATTATATATGAGTCGTGCGCAGTAGCGAGACCGTCACACACTTGACTCATGATATCTATCACTTCGGAAAGAGTTAACTTACCGCGTTTTTTTATGAGTTCCTTTAAATGTTTCCCTTCGATATATTCCATGACGATATAGTATGAACCGCCATCTTCACCGACGTCATAGACTTCGACTATATTTGGATGGGAGAGACTGCTAGCACTTAGGGCCTCTCTTTGGAAACGTCTCACAAACTTTTCGTCTTGAGCGAGATCTCCACGCAATACTTTAACCGCGACATTTCTATCAAGAATAGTATCATAAGCTAGATAGACATTCGCCATTCCACCTTCACCTATCGATTTTATTATCTGATAGCGATCGTTGATCTTTTGTCCTTTCATTATCATAACTCTTTACTCTCCTTTTACCAAATAAGCGACTGAAATGTTATCTGTACCGCCTCTAGAATTACATTTCTTAACCAATTTAGCGAGCTTACTTTCGATGTCTAATTCATCGTCATTTAAGATGTTCTCTACCTGTTCGACAGATAACATGTTCGTAAGGCCGTCACTCGCAAGCAATATGGCATCGACATCGGTCTCGACGGCAAATTTATCGAGTTCTTGTTTGTCGCTAGCGCCTAGCGCTCTCATGAGGACATTCTTTTTCGGATGATTGACGGCTTCTTCTTCTGTAAGTTCACCCGATTCGACGAGTACATTTACGAGAGTATGATCTTTAGTTACTTTGTGCAATTTTTTATTTTTTAAAACGAATCCGCTAGAATCTCCGACATTTCCGAATATCAAAAATTCCTCAGTCAAAATTGCTACGACTAAAGTAGTACCCATGCCCATACAATCCGGGTTGTTGTTCGCATACTTTATTATCTCCGCATTGATAATAGAGACGTTTTCATCTAACCAATTAATCGCATCTAATTTGCTACCGATAGATGATAAACTTCTGAATCTATCGCCCAAATGGGATACCGCTATACCGCTTGCTATTTCTCCAGCTCGATGTCCACCCATTCCATCTGCTACTATCATCATATGTTCACCCAACATGTTTTTGACTATTACGACGGAATCTTCGTTATGACTTCTAACTATTCCTGGATCTGTTATATAAAAAGATTTCACTCTTTATGTGCACCTCCTAAAGCTCTAAGTTGTCCGCATGCTGCATCTATCGCACAACCGAATTCCCTTCGAACTGTGACAGTAATGCCGTTTTTATTTAAAATCTCGAAAAATTCATCTTTTCTCTTTTGACTGCTTTTCTTAAATTCTAAATGACTCGTCTCATTATAGGGAATCAAATTTACATAGACGTTCATCCCTTTTAAAAGTTTAACGAGTTCATAAGCACACTCTTTACTATCGTTTATCCCATTAAGCATAACATATTCGATAGTTACACGTCTATTAGTTTTTGCAATATAGTACTGGATTGCATCGATCAAAGTGTCAATATTGTAAACCTTGTTTATCTTCATTATCTTATTGCGAAGTAGATCATTTGGAGCATGCAAACTTAGAGCCAAGTTTATTTGAAGAGGAAACTCTGCAAACTCCCTTATCTTAGGAACCAGTCCACTAGTCGAAACGGTGATGTGTCTAGCACCTATTGCCATACCCTTAGGATCGTTTATGATTTTTAAAAATCTTATTATGTTGTCATAATTGTCAAACGGTTCTCCAATACCCATGATGACTACGCTGTTTATCTTTATTTTGGCATCTTCTTCGATTTTCATGAGCTGTCCGACTATCTCTCCAGGTAATAGATCTCTTATTTTTTTTAAGCGACCACTCTCACAAAAGGCACACCCCATATTGCACCCTATTTGACTGGAAACACAGACACTTATCCCATAATCGTGTTTCATCACGACAGCTTCGATAGAATTATCGTCACTCAGTTTAAAAAGATACTTTAATGCAGTTTGGCTTTCCTGTTTTACTACGACACTCAATTCTTCGATCGTAAAATTTGCCTTCAATTCCTCTATGAGTTCCTTTTTTAAATTTGTCATCTCTTCGAAAGACTTTACTCTATGAATATAGAGCCATTCATAAATTTGAATCGCCTTAAAAGATTTAATTTTTCTTTCTTCAAGCCACGAGATCAATTCATCTCTTGTTAAATCGTATATATTAGTCATAATATCATAACGCTTTCTACTAGTCTAATTATAACAAAGCAAAAAATCATTTACAATTATTTTGACACTTCGTTTTCAAAAAAAGACGTCAATTTTTCTAAAAAATAAAAGAGTGACTATAAAATCACTCTGTGTATGGCTTACTCTATGTGGTTATTATCCTATAATAATATAAAACAAAAAAAATAAGGAGTAACC
>CAJUKM010000040.1 GCA_910587535.1 uncultured Bacilli bacterium | reverse complement strand
GAAAAAAGTTATAAAAATTCATAAAAAGTACTTGATTTATATTAGCAAGTTTGTAGGACTCCTTCTACTTATGAAAAAATATTAAAGATTATGTTTGATCATTATAACTTAGAGATGAATGCAAACCAGTACGTGTTAATAGGCAGTACTGTACGTTCTTATATTTCATATCTATATGAAGAAAATAAACTTTATTATGAGATTAAGGATAACGAAATGTATTGGAAAATCGCAAATTAGTGGTATAATAACCCTTTAGGAGGTAAAATTATGGAAGAAAATGAAAGAGCGCAAATGGTTGTTATCTTGGAACAACTTAGGGTAGTACTAGGTTTTTCAAAAAGAAGCGCAAAGATTAATATCAACGCCGAAGAATATTTTGAAGCGATGAGCATATATAAGTATTCGTCATCAGAAGAGACTTCTACTGTATGTAGAGATCGAATTATAAACAGTTTCAGAAAGGAATTGAATCTCAGTGAGTTACCCTTTGTTCCAAATATATGTGAAGCTGCTTTAAGAGCAAATTTAGATCTACTGTTTAAATCTATCGGTATTGAGGATGGCCTTTTTGATACTTTAGGTATGTTTAGTAATGATCCTGTTAATCCAAATGTTATGGCTTTAATAAAAGTCGCGAAGAGTTCTAGGACTCAAATTAAAGAATATGAACAAAGTACTGAAAAAGGAGATAAAACAACTGAGCTTTTGCAACTCAGTATGAGTGACCTTCCTACAAATATAATTTCTTTAAAATTAAAAATGTTACTCGATTCGTATTTTACTCAAGTGCATGAGTTATTTAAACTTACATTTGAAAGATTAATAGAACTTTTAAGTATAGGTGGTTCCTTTCCTACGACTTCACTAATAGAATTAGAATTATTTTTTAGGTCAAATGGAGTCGATTTTTTAGAAATAATATCTTGTTCTGTTGCAAGTTCGGAGATGGTGAAAAAGATTATTGTCGACTCCGTTACTGTAATGATTAATCAAGCAGAGAAACAAAAACAGGAAACAATTTAATATCAAAAAAAATAAGAAGATGATAAATCTCTTATTTTTTTGTTATTTCAATTTAGATTACATACTATCTATATATTCTTCCGTATTTACTTTATGGTTAAATTTACTATCATAAAAGCAATATTTACAGTAATCAGCATTCATAAATTCCTCTTTATTTTTTCTGTATTGGCTTTCATCCTCTATGGTCATTCTGCAACTTTGACATATTCTGTAATCCATTTTGTACTTCATTTATAAATTACTTTTACTTCTTTTATAGTCCTTTTGACAAGAATTGCAAACTATGCTCATCTCGTACGAGTCTATTTTCTTGTCTAAAATGGTTATTAGTGGTTGATTATCATCAGGACAGCAAAATCTGTTTTTGATCGTTATCAATTCATCGTTACAAGGTTTCCCTTCTTTGCTATCTACAAACTCTAAATGGGCACTTCCTTTGCTACCGCAGGAACAAACGAATTTCAGTTCGAGCAAATCGTAAGTAGAATAACATAGATATCCTATGTTTTCGTTACAATTATCACAGTACATCCACCCACCATAGGTTGTCGCTAAACGCATGTTTATTAGTTCTTTTGTTTTTAAATTTCTTGCCACATCTTTCCTCTTTTTTCTAATGACAGTATAGCACTTTTTAAACTAATTTAAAACGTTTTATAAAGTTTGGTTAGAAAAAACACGCATTTTTTGTTTAAGATTAAGAAAGTTTTAATGGAAATAGTACCGCATTTATGGTAAAGTTAAATCAGGAGTGGTACTGTGAAAAATTATTATATCGATTTAGGCTCTTCGACAATAAAAGTTTATTGTCACGAAGGAGAATTGAAACTCGTCGAAGAACATTCAATCTATTTTAAGAATGACTTCGATCTAGAAAAGGGAATTAGTGAAGCCAACTTAAAGGAATTATGCGATTATTTTGAAGAGATTAAATCTAGATATGATTTAAAATATTATAATACGCACATATTCGTTACGGGAATTTTTAGAAGTTTAATACAAGACAGAAAGCAAGAACTAGTAAAACTTTTTAACGATAAGTTTGATCTTCACTTCAATATCATCAGTCACGGTATAGAGAACTATTATTTAGCTAAAGCTATGGAAAATGACTATAATGGTAAAAAAGTTTTGATAATCAACATGGGTGGTAAGACAACAGAATTAGTTACTTTTGTGGGGACTAAAATAACTGATACAAAAAATTTGGATATAGGTGTTGCCGATCTTTTAAACAACTTCGATAAAGTTAACGATAAATATAGTGGAAACACTGTTCAAGAAATGGAAAGCTTTGTGGCAGAAAAGCTTACTGATGTCGAATTAGATAAAGATTACGATTGTGCTATATTTACCGGTGGAGAAGAGAGATTTGAACTTTTGACAGGGTTTAACTTAGTAGAGAACACTTTATTTGATGATAATATTCATAAATATATGTTAAGTTTAGAGGATTATATTAAGGGTACAGAAAAGGTGTTTAATGAGATTTCAATAGAGGAATTATATGCTTTGATGCCTTCGAATCCTAAATGGATGGATGGCGCTAGAAGTGGAGCTATATTACCTTTGCCACTATTTAGAATGACCAATATAAAATGGATCATTCCTTCTGACTTAAATTTGATAAACGGAGTTATTAACGATTTAAAATAATTTATTTGAAGAGTTTGAAAATAATATGTCAGCAATATGAGCCGGTATATTATTTTTATTTGATTTATGTTAAGCTGATTGATATAACATAGAAGTAATTTATAATCATGAGCGATAAAAAGAGTTTCGATTTAAGTAAAATGACTGTAGAAGAAATAGAAAGAAGAAAGTGGGAAAGGGCTGAAGATTTAGAAAAAAAGGATTTTTGCCAAAAAACGAAGATTATGAAGAGACTATGTTGAGTCCTCAAAAGGAAGTAGAAAAATGTCCAACTAAATATATAATTAAGGAATTAAGAAAAAATCTTGTTAGTATTTAAAAATGGTAATTTATTAGGTCATATAGAAGGCTATTTTTTTGTTGAAGAAAAAAAAGAAGTATTATCTAAATTAGATGACATTTTAAAGTCAAATAATTAAAAAACGACAATTCGGTTATAAAAACAAGAACTGTCCTTTTTTTTAATATTTTTCTTCTTCATGTAATTTTATCCATCCAAGTTTAAGCCATAAATCAATCTCTTCATAGCATTGAACCTTACGACTTGGCATTTTTAATATAACTAATTCTATTTCTTTGTTATAAACTAGTTTTTGAGCAAGACCAAAAGCTAATTCGGCAAATGTCTCAACACCAATATATCCAGATATTTCATTTTTATCTTCGTTCATAATAAATAATATATCTGTTTTTGTAATACATTCAAAAAAAGTTCTATGAACATTTGGATATAATTCTATAATTTTCGATTTTTCCATTACTTTTGGATAATCCAATATTTCATAATTTTTATTTTCAAAAAACTTTAACCAATTATGTATTTCTTGTTGAAGTTTAGCACTTCCAGCAATTACTACTTTCCTCATATAAAACTTCTATAACGATTCAGTTATCTTTTTAACATTGTCACTGGCGTTTCCAATTAATTTAGTGATTTTTGGCAATTCATAAAATGCGACAGTGTTTTCTATATTAAAATCTTCTTCAGTAACCGAACATAAAAATATTTTTTTGTTTAGTGCTAGGGCCATTCCTAGTTCGACATGAGAGCCTCTTCCTCCTGGTAGCAGTATAATGACAATATCGGCATCGACAATTCCTTGAGATTCGAAAGTTGCATATTTGATCATGTCATCTATAGATTTATCGCCATTAATATTTTTTACCCAATCAAAAGTTTGTTCATAACCGTTTTCTATTAAGAGTTTTGCATAACGACTCACTAATTCACAATTTTTCATTCCTGAACCTATATAAAATTTCACGATTATATTCCTCCATTCGTATATATAATAAGTATATCTTAATATGGCGTTTTTTCATATACTTAATTTAAAATTATAGGATTTCTATTTAGATGAAATAATTAGTCTAGATTAAGAATAGATTTTGATATACATTAATAAGGTTTGGTTATCATCAGACCTTTTTATTTTTAAATTATTTATAAAAAAGACGTAAAACACTTAATATTATGCTAAAATGGAATCGTAGGTGATAATCTATGAATTACAAATACAAAAAAAGACAGATATTTGGCAAAAGATTAAAAGTACCTAAGCATATTTTGTCTCAGATATATAATTGTCTACTATCATTTAGTGAGTTTGTCGAGTATGATCTAGAAGATAAGATCCCGATTACATGCTTAAATGAATTGGATAGACAAATAGCTATAAAATTTGGAATTGAAAAAGCTAAAACATTGGATTGGGAATTACTTAGAAAAGTGGTTTATTATAATGCTATCAACTTCAGGAGATTATTGTTGGGTATCGATGCATCCGTTGAAGATTTAAATGCAAGTTTATATGAATTAGTAAAGGATCAAATTAAGCCAAAAGATTATTCTTTAGGAATGAAAGCATTTTATAAAGATAGATTTTTTGAAGTAGCAGAGGATACTCGCGACGATTTGAAGTATGAGAAGATAAGATTTAACAATGGTGATGCTACTCTTAAAGATTTGGTACATAACTGGGATTTGTTTAAAGATAAAGATTTGAGTTTTTGTTTACGTACCGACGAAGATAATGAATTCGATATAACTGATAGTCAGTTAAAAGAATTTATGCGAAGCTTTGGAACTATAGCTAATTTAATACTCGATTATTCTGATATTTATAAGTTTATTCACGAAATCAGTGAAATAAAAAGTGAATCAGAAAGACGGGAATATGTAAGACGAATTACAGATCACATTTTAGAAAAGACGATTAGGAGGGAAAGTTCTCAACGAGTCATTAAATTATCTGATAGAGAGTATGCGGAGTTATTTAAATATTCATCTATGCAAGATTATTTAAAAAGAGCAAATTCATATAGTGAATACGACATAGATGTAATTTTTGAAGAGCTAAAAGATTTGTCACAGGGTTATATAAACGATATTCCTATACCATTTCAAGCTTTAAATAATTCCGATGTATTGAGTTTTATATCTACTTATGGGCTTAAAAATATCGTCGATTTCGATAATGAATGTGGACACTTTTTTACTAAAAATAACTGCCAAATGTTAAAACTAATGAAAGTTATGTATTTACTCTATGCCGGAAATGAACACGACTCTAATAAAACTATTTATACAATAAAACCATATGATGAAAACGGTAATTATGTAGATAGACTATATACAAAAGATGAGTTTTACGAAGCAATGAAAAGAATGATAGTATATGGTCCAAGTAATTGGGACTATGCCGATAAAGCTCCTGACTATAGAGATATGACTGGTGAATTTAGGACAAGGAATCCACAGTTATTTATTTCTGAACAAGCACCAGTAGAATTACAAAAAGATTTTTATACTAAAAATATTACTCCTAACCTTTTATTAGAACATCCCGATTATATACGATATTTATGCGATAAGGATCTAGAGTCTTGTTTTCGACTAAGACAAGTTCAAGTATATGAAAGTAATGCTATGTTTTGTTATGAAAATTTTTATGATTTTATTGGAAAGAGAACAGATTTTAATAGCTTAATGGGTTTTATTACTGAATATTGTGATGTACTAGATATAGTTTTTAATAGAGATATGACTGACAGTTATCTGTATGAGGTAAAATTATCTGAAAAGGATAGTTTAAGTGAAATAAAAAGAAGAATCAATGAGATATTTAGACGGTTAGTAATCGAAAAAGGGATTGTATATCCAAAAGTTATACCAAAAGACTTAATAGAGATTTATCCTTCGATGTTTTTAAGTCCAAAAGCTCCAAAAGATTTACAAGAAGTTTTTTATAGTCGAACGCTAACTTCCAGACAATTATCAAATCCTTCTTTTAGAGAATCTTTGGATAAAGTCGAACTGGAGATAATGTTTAGTTATATGCCGGTTAACGTTAAAGATGGAAATCACGACTATGATCAGATTAATTTAGTTAGCGCGATTAAACACAAATTTGGTTTAGAAGACAGTTTTGATGTAATGAGTTCATATGGAGATTATATTGAACTAGCTTTTAAGGCAAACAAATTACATGATTTTAAATTTGATCCGGATTTTTCAAAAGAGGGTTTATTGGATGCATTAGACGATGTAATCATAAAAACCATCATAGATGGAAAAATGAAATATGATGAAAATCTGCCGAGTCATTTTAAAAAGCGTTATCCTACTTTATTTTTAAGTCGAAATGTTCCACATGATATCAGTCAAAAATTTTATAATAGGGAACTTACTTTAAACGACTTTAATACAAACCTAGGATTATTAGATTTATTGGGAGATACAAACGTAGTCTGCGGGTTTTCCATGGATATATCTTGGATGATTCCTTTGTTTAGCGAGAATTCGAAAGAAGCGAATCGCAACAGATTAAAAACGATTGCAGTATTTAGTAAAATTCAAGATATCGCATTACAAGATGCCTTTAAACAATTTGTTATAGAATTTAGTAATACTATAGATATGGAAAAAATAGAATGTATTCCAAAATTGATGTCTAGATTATCTTTATCAAATTCAAGCGAAATTTTTAGGCTCAGAAGAGAACTTGCAGCCCAATTACTAAAATTAGACAATCCGATTGGGACTTTGGATAAAATTGAGGAAATCTTTATAAAAAATAATATTCCTACAATAGGAAAAATCTATTCTTGTTTTGAAATATTACATCCCAATTTTCAAGGATTTGATTTTTCTGATCGTTCTATAGTATCACCTGTTCTCAAAAAATCATCGATTATGGACAAAAGGATCATCGTCTTTTCAGATTTGATAAAATCTTTTTTAGGCTCGAATAACAAATCTATAAATAATTATTTAAAAAATATAGAGGTAGGATCTGAATTATATGAAAGTATTAAATCGGGGAAACTTTTATATGATTCACTAAATGATGGTCAAAAGAGGGAATTAATCATTTTCAGTAGGCATTTGGCAACTCTTTATAACAATACTATGAAGGGAAAAAAAGAAAATGGAACTTTTACTACAACCGGGGATGTTTTAGCTGACATTTTAGAACTATCTAAAAGGCTCTCGCCAGATGGAACATTAGATTACAGTTTAGCTGATAGAGTTGTTAAAATGTTCTGCGGATTTGCTGGCATCGATACATTAGAACAAGCAAAGAGATATGTAGTCCAAAAAATAAGAGCGGCAAATATTAGAAATAGGCATGCTGCTAGTAAAGAGGTAGTTTTAAAACTGGGCGATTTTGTTAAAGGAATAGGGAATATCACTTATTTAAGAAACATTTTACAAAATGGTTCTGTTTCCAGAGAATACCTCGGTTCTAGTGCCGCAAGCGATTTGACACCTTTAGATACAGATGTCGCTATAATCACTTTATCAGAGGGAACAATAAAGGATAAACTGAGTGGAACTATTGCAAATGATTATGGCCCTATCTGGTTTGTTTTAAAAAACGACGAAAGATTTATAACAACAAGAACAATAAGTGGAATACTCGATATTAAAAATGACATGTCTAAAATGGAAGCTTTCTATACTGGCGTCATAGGAAGAGATCACTATGGAATAAGAACCGGTTTTGCTTCGAGTGAAGTCGATTATATAGTTATCGAAGATTATGATCAACGAGTGGGTCTCGAAATTGCGATGAACGGATTTTATATTCCCGTCATTAATAAAGAAGGTAATATAGTCTTTACTCCTAATGATTACGATAGATTGAGACAAAAAATGAGTGGTCTATCTTATTACGACGAAAACAGTTATAACTTATCTGATAATTTAGTAAACGACGAAACAGCTTACTTAGTTTCTCAATTAGAACAAAGCAATTATGAAGTTCAAATTAAGAGAGCAAAAATAAATGAAGCTATAAAAAAATCTTTAGAAGAACTGGGATTACACTTAAAAAATCAAATAGATGGCAACTTATCTGAAGGATTTGCAGAGTTAATCGATATTGGATCTACCGGAAGAGGGACAAATAAGCCAGGATCTGGTGATTTTGACTTTATTATGAGATTAGATAAAGCAATATTACATGATCCTTCAAAAAAAGAAAAATTAAAACAAGTATTACTAAGAAATTTAGGCGAAGTAAACTCTCAAAACTTGACTAATGAAGGCGACTTTAGACTTAAAGGCGTTCAAATTGATAGAGATACATATGTCGATATCGATATCACTTTTACAGTGAAAACAGATAAAATTTCTTATTCATCTGACATGGCTTTACAAGATAGACTTGGTACTATCAAGAAAATCAGTCAAGAAAAATACAAGTTTGTCGTCGCTAATATACTTCTAGCAAAACAAGTTTTGAAACAAGCTGGTGTTTATAAGCCAAGAAGGGGAGACGATCCACAAGGTGGCCTCGGAGGAATTGGAATAGAAAATTGGATTCTTCAAAATGGAGGATCATTTATAGATGCCGCAAAGAGTTTTATCGACGCAGCTAATGAAAAAAGTTTTGAAGAATTTAAAAGTAGTTATCAAATATGGGATTTCGGTCAGAATCATCTTTCTGAACGAAGAGGACAGTATTTACACGATGATTTCGTCGCAAATAATATGAGTGAAGAAGGGTACCATAAAATGGTTCGAGCTTTAAAAGAATATGTGAATAATTATATGTATAGCAAAACAAGTGTTGTAAAAGAAGCAGATACTATAAAATCGTAATTTTGTTTTTTAATAATAATCTATTTCGATCACGATTGTTAAGATGTGCGCTTTCCATTTCTTTGTAAACAACAAAAAAACCAATTCAATCGAATTGATCTCTATATATCAATGTTCGAAAAGTTCGAACAGATTCGTCAATGGAGCGATAACGATACACGTATGCGAAAAATTATACTCCCAAGATTGATTAAATCAACTGATAAATAAATTATAGCAGATATTATGATTTTTTCAATACACTTTAAATTTATTTTATCCATTCAGATATTATTGCCTCTATGTTTAGTTGTTTCCATTCTTCTTTCCATAAATCATAATATGGGATGTCATTTGAGGATGGTTTATCTTCACATTCATCTATTTGTACAATTGAAGGAATAACGGCCGCATCTCCTATCAGTAATGCTTCTCCAACTTTAAGAGATGGCATTTTATTTATAAGTTCTCCAAAAGTATCTGGTAGCAATCTTTTTACATAGTTTTGATCATTAGGATTTGTTAATCTCATTGCTATAAAGTTATTACATTGTGAGAATATTGTTTCGGAGATTTCAGAAGGTCTTTGACTAGCAAGAAGGAGTGTAATTCCATACTTACGACCTTCTTTAGCAATTCGTTCAATCGATTCCTTTGATGCACGATATTTAGATAAATCACTATTTGGTACATATTTGTGTGCTTCTTCATAAACAAGTAATAGAGGGATATCATTATTTACAAATTCATTAGGATTTTGAGAAAATCTTATTTTTTTATAATAATATCCATACTCGAATAATATTCTTGAAATAAGTGATACTGTAATATTCAAAACATCAAAAGGAACACCACTTAAATCAATTATGGTAACATTGGAATTTTCTTTATTATATCCAATTAAGTTTTTTAATGTGTCTTCGAAAGTTATATTTTTAGATTTTTCTCCTAGTAAAAAGTCTAATCTTTTATCGTTTATTTTATTTTCTAATCTACTAACAAAATTTGTTAATTTACCATTTAAAGGACCTGCTTTCATATCTCTAGCGCCTTGTACCATTTCCTCATTTTTTTCTTTAACATCTTTTAAAATTTCATTGATTTCAAAAAATAGTGGTGAATCAAAATGAATCCTATTTTTTTGTTCTTCATTTCCCTCAAAATGCAATTTTTTGCTATTGACAACAGATTCTTTAAATACATTCCTTTGATTGTGATCATTGGCTTCTGTATCAATAAATAATTCTTGTAATTCATCGCTATTTAATAACCAGTATGGTAAAACTAAATTATCTATATCAATATAATTTGCATTGGGGAAAGCAGCCTTATATTCTGAATGTATATCGAATATAACTATATGGGAATTATTTAATCCGTCGTAAGTGCTATTTTTAGATGATATTGCATTTTGCAATATTTTAGCGACAGAATTTGATTTACCAGATCCAGTCGATCCAACAATTGCAATATGTCTATTAAAAAATTTGTTTCCATCTACTGGTATAGGAATTGAATGGTCAGAAGAAAGTGTTGAAAATGTAAACATTTTATCATCGCTATTTGTTGATGAAGAAAATATGCTTATTATATCCTCTTTTTTGGCAGGTTTTACATCTTTAGGTGGAATAGAAATATTATCACCACCTCGTTCAAAACTACCATTACTTATTATTCCCAGTGGACTTGCTTCTAAAATATATCTTCTTTCACTTGATTCATTTCCTTTAATTTCTATAGAAAAATTTTCTATGATAGCCATCAATTTACAATTATCATTGTCACTAAC
>CAJUKM010000039.1 GCA_910587535.1 uncultured Bacilli bacterium | reverse complement strand
AGAAGTTTAAGTATTAATTTTATAAACATACCAAATTGTTTAACTATATTTTTATGATTATTATGACATTAATTATTTAATATATCACGAATTAATTGCTAGTGGTATAAAGGCTTAAAAGTGACAAAATATTGTCATTAATCTTTTTTTCACTAAAAGAGCTATAAATGATATAATACTCTCTAAGAGGTAGATAGGATTGAAAAAGATTTTAATCGTCGAAGATGACATTAGTATTCATGAAATATTAGAGACATTATTAGAGAAAGAAAATTATTTTATTTATAACGCTTACTCTGGCACGGAAGCTCTCCTTCTATTAGAACGAGAAAATATCGATCTAATTTTATTGGACTTGATGTTGCCTGGTATAAACGGAGAAGAAATAATAAATCTCATTAAAGGCATTCCGATAATAGTTTTAAGTGCCAAAGCATCTGTAGATGATAAAGTAAATTGTCTATTATCTGGAGCGGTAGATTTCATCTCAAAGCCGTTTGACAGCAAAGAACTTTTAGCTCGAATCGAAGTTCAGCTAAGATCTAAGAATAGTATTAGCGATTCTCTAAAGTTTAAGGAATTAGAATTATTAAACGATAAGCACACTCTTTTAGTTTCTAAATGTAAGGTAAATTTAACGAGGACTGAATATGCAATAATGAAACAATTATTATTAAATCCACAACTAGTTATTCCTAAAAATAAATTACTGGAGCTTATCAGATTCGATACAGATGATTGTGACGAAGGATCTTTGAGAGTTCACATTAGTAATTTGAGAAAGAAAATAAGAATGTATACCGATCGAGATTATATCGAGTCTGTGTGGGGTATAGGTTTTAAGATAAGAGAACAATTTTAACAAATTCTTAACATTTTCTTGACTGCTTTCTTAACAATTATCGATTATTATGGCTGTAGAAAGGAGATAAGATTATGGAACTAGTTTTGGAAACGAATAATCTTGAAAAGAAATATAAAAGTTTTAAAGCATTGAATCACACAAATATCCATATAGAAAAAGGATCAATATATGGATTAATCGGTAAAAACGGAGCTGGAAAAACTACACTTATCAGAGTCATCTGTGGCTTGCAAGCTCCAACAGACGGCAATTATTCTATATACGGAATAGATAGCAAGAGTAAAGATATAATAAACGCCCGAAAAAGAATGGGCGCTATTATCGAGATTCCTTCCATTTATGGCGATATGACAGCTAGAGATAACTTAGTAGAACAGTTTAAGTTAGTCGGCATGCCAAGTTTAGACGGAATCGAAGAGATTTTAAAGCTTGTCAGATTGGATAAGGCAGGAACGAAAAAGGCTAAAAATTTTTCGCTAGGAATGAAACAAAGATTGGGTATCGCCCTAGCCTTAGCGAGTAATCCAGATTTTCTGATTTTGGATGAACCCATCAACGGGCTGGATCCCCAAGGTATCATAGAGATAAGAGAGTTGATATTGAAGTTAAATAGAGAAAAAAATATAACAATTTTAATATCCAGTCATTATTTAGATGAATTATCAAAGATTGCCTCTCATTATGGATTTTTGGATAACGGATCTATCATCAAAGAGATAAGCAGCAAAGAACTCGAGAAAAAGATGGAACATAAAATCGAATTGAAAGTAAGCAAGCAATTAGACTTTGTCAATTATTTCGAAAAGAACAAAATTTCATACGAAGTAATCGATGGTAATACTATTAATGTCTATGGAAAACATAATTTGTCGAAGTTTATAAGCGAGTTAGCTAAAAATGGTTTAGTAGTCGAAGACATCCATGAGATCGAAGAAACGCTAGAAAGTTATTATATGAATTTAATCGGAGGTGATAATAATGCTTAAATTATTAAATGCCGGATTTACAAGATTATTAAAAAGTAAAACTTTCTTTTTGCTAATTGCTTTTAGCGTCATCTTTCCTTTAGTCATGATTTATTTTGGATATAACGATATGAAAGTTTACAAGGGAACTGTAGAGATCGATCAGTTGATACTAAATTATACGATATTTACAGGACTCGTCTGTTCAATATTTACCAGTCTATTTCTAGGTGTAGAGTATTCTGATGGCGCGATTAGAAATAAAATTTGCATAGGACATAAAAGAAAGAACATTTATCTATCTAATTTGATATTGATAATAATCACTACTCTTCTATCATATTTGATAGTCATTTTAATAATCGTCTCTATAGGGATTCCTCTTTTTGGAAATATGTTGATGAAGTTTTCTAACTTTATGATTTTAATGGGATGCGTATTTGCTGCTATGGTAGCATATTCTAGCATATTCACATTCATCGCTATGATAATAACAAACAAGACTATAACAGCAGTGATCTCTATTCTAATAGCGGGTAATCTTTTGGCTTTGGCTCCTTATTGCATGAGAATCTTAGAAGCTTCTCCGACTATTCAAGAAGCTCGCTTTATCGATGGAGAAATGGCCATGTTCGAAATACCAAACCCGAGATATCCGAGCGATAAAAAAAGAATCGTAATACAAACGATGCTCGATGTAAATCCTGCTGGACAGATGTTTCAGTTTGCCCAAAAGGAAGTTAAAAATTTGAAGAGATTACCACTTTATTCTCTTTCTATAGTAATCGTATTTACTGCTTGTGGATTAATATTATTTGAGAAAAAGGAAATTAAATAGAGAGGGAAGTATTTTATGTGTGTTTGGTTTTATCTGTTTTTAATGCTCGCTTTTATATCGTTACTCATGATCATAAAAATAATTTTCATGAAACGCGAATTAAAGAGCATCGGTAAGTCGTTAACTAGTTTATTAAAGACGGATACTAATGCTTTAATTACGGTCGATATTAACGATCGAGAACTTAAAAATTTAGTAGTCTTACTCAATAAAAGTTTGATAGAGTTAAGGGCACTAGAGCATGAATTTAAAAATGGAAATAAAGAACTGAGAGAAACGATAACAAACATTTCACACGATCTTAGAACTCCCCTCACAGCGATAAGGGGATATCTCGATCTAATGGATAAAGATACGTCAATGAAGCGACACAGTTATTTAAAAAGAATCGATAAAAAAGTGATCGATTTAGTAGAATTGACAGATCAGCTTTTCTATTTTTCAAAAACCCTAGATTTTGAGGATGAACTTAAAAGAGAAAACATCTGTGTTAACGAAATATTAGAAGAATCACTTGCTTCGTTCTATGAAATCTTTAAAAAGAACGGTATCGAGCCAAATATAAATATATGTAGCAAAAAGATATTTTGGTTTGTGGATAAAAAAGTATTGAAAAGAATTTTTGAAAATATAATATCAAACGCACTTAAATATAGTAAAGAAGATTTTATAGTAGAGCTGACTAGAGATGGATACTTAACTTTTTCCAATAGAACAGACTCTATCGATTCTGTTACTTTAGCAAAGATTTTCAACAAACTTAATACTGTAAGGAATGCACGAAAGTCCGACAATATCGGTCTTGCGATCGTCAAGCAGTTATGTGAACTATGTGGTGGATCTATCAATAGTAAATATGAAAATGGCATATTGACTTTAAAAATAAGCTTCCCACAGAGCGAAGAGCAATAAAAAAACTCCTTTTGGAGCTTTTTCACTTTACGTCAATTTATATCTATTTTACAACTATACTGACTATCTTATTAGGAATTATTATAGTCTTTATTATTTCTTTTCCCTCTGTGTATTTTTTTACGTTTTCATTGTTGAAAGCTTTTTCTTTGATAGAGTTTTCTTCTTCATCGGCTTCTATCTCTATGCTTGCACGGAGTTTTCCATTTATTTGAACTCCGATTTCATAAGAAGTAGCCTTCATCTTTGTCTCATCGTATTTAGGCCATGAGCTTACTGTAAAGGCATCACCTAGTTTACACATCTCATTCAATTCTTCTGTAATGTGAGGAGCGATAGGATTTAACAGTTGTAACATAGTCCTATAATCTTTCTTAGAAATCGACTCTTCTTTATCGTATAAGTTTAACAATATCATCAAAGCAGATACTGCTGTATTGTAATTCATCGTTTCGATGTCGTCAGTTACTTTTTTTATAGTTCTATGAATTTCGGTCTCTAAATTTTTTGAATATTCATCACTGTCGTTTAGTTTAGTCTGCAATCTGTAAATTCTATCTAAGAATTTCTTGCAGCCCTTTAAGCCATTTTCACTCCATGAAGCATCTTTAGAGTAATCACCGATGAACATTTCATAGGTTCTAAGTGCATCTGCACCGTAGTTTTTAATTACGACATCTGGATTTACGACATTTCCCCTACTTTTACTCATCTTTTCGTTGTTATCACCCAAGATCATTCCGTGAGCAACACGCTTTTTAAACGGCTCTTTAACTGGCACTAATCCTCTATTATATAGGACTTGGTTCCAAAATCTTGCATATAGCAAGTGTCTAGTGGCATGTTCCATTCCACCATTGTATAGGTCTACTTGTCCCCAATATTTCATTGCGTCCATATCGGCAATGGCATTATCGCACTTAGGGTCCATGTAACGTATCCAATACCAACTAGAACCAGCCCAGTTTGGCATCGTATCCGTTTCCCTTTTAGCTGGTCCTCCACATTTTGGACATTTCGTATTGACCCATTCTTCGACGGTCGATAGAGGGCTTTCTCCATTATCTGTAGGTTCATACGATGGTACATCAGGAAGTATTACTGGCAATTCTTCTTCTGGAACTGGCTGCCATCCACATTCATCACAATGGATCATCGGAATAGGTTCTCCCCAGAAACGTTGTCTTGAGAAAATCCAATCTTGTAGTCTGTAATTGATCGTCTTTTTTCCACAATTGTTCTCTTCTAGGAAGTCTATCATTTTCTCAATAGCTTCTTCTTTTCCAAGTCCATCTAAGAATCCAGAGTTGATATGAATACCATCTTCTGTCATCGCTCTTTCATTTGAAAGAATGCGAGATGCATCATATTTATGTGCGTTAGTGCTCAAAGTTTCTATTAGATCTTTTTTATCTATCCACATCACTTCTTGGAGTTCATCTTCTTCATTACTTCTACCAACATTGTTTAAACTGTTGAGTTTTCCCACAACTGTATGGCACGTGATGTGTCTATTGACATCTTTGTGTCTTGCATAGAAGTTGTCGAAGTAGACGAAGTCTAATTCGCGATCGATTTCGATGTCATCATAACCGGTTTCTTCTACAATCTCTCTCTTAGCTGCTTCGATTACATTTTCTTCATTTTCGATACCGCCCATGACAAAGTTGGTCCATTTGAATTCATTGTTTTTGACACATAAGTATTTGTCTTCTGTAGGGTGTTTGATGACTGCGATTACGACTTCTCTTTCGGTAAATGGTTTATCACTTCTTATCGCAGAATCGTCAGTTCCTTCAAAATTTTTAGCAAGTACTTGAACTATAGGAATATCATATTTTTTTGCAAAGTCGTAGTCTCTCTCATCGTGTGCTGGTACCATCATAATGGCGCCAGTTCCATAACTAGATAGAACGTAATCGGAAATCCAGATTTCAACTGATGTACTATTCGCTGGGTTAATAGCAGTAAGCCCATCGATTTTGACGCCTGTTTTTTCTTTAGTCATATCCGTTCTTTCGATTTCACTCTTTTTACGAGCTGCCTCTTGATAAGCACGTACTTCATCGATATTTGCTATCTTGTCACTATATTTAGATAAAAATTCGTGTTCTGGTGATAACACCATAGCAGTTGTTCCGAATAATGTATCACATCTAGTAGTAAATACAGTGAGGGTGTCGTCTACTTCTTTTAATTTGAAGTTAACTTCAGCACCGATACTCTTCCCAATCCAATTTATTTGTGCTGTTTTAATCTTGTCTAAAAACTCTGTATCGTCAAGTCCCTCTATTAAACTATCGGCATAGGCACTCATCTTTAGCATCCATTGGTTTTTAAGTTTTTTAGTAGTAGGAGATCCACATCTTTCGCATACTCCACCAGCAGCATCTTCGTTCGATAAACCTGTTTTACAATTTTGACACCAGTTTATCTCTTTTTCTGCTTTGTAGGCAAGACCTTCTTTATAAAATTCTAAAAATTGCCACTGTGTCCATTTATAGTATTCTGGATCTGTCGTCGCAAATTCTCTAGACCAATCGAAAGAAGATCCTAGTGACTTTATTTGGCTCTTGAACGTCTTAATACAATCTTTTACCATGTTAGCTGGATATACTTTGTTTTTTATCGCATATTGTTCGGCAGGTGCCCCAAAAGCATCCCATCCCATAGGAAATAATACGTTATATCCTTGTGCTCTTTTTAATCTCGATAGTGAGTCTAGTGCAGTATAACTTCTCACGTGTCCGACGTGTAACCCGGCTCCACTAGGATAAGGAAACTCTACTAATACGTAAAATTTTTCTTTATTTCCGTCGTTTAGTGCGACGAAGCTCTTTTCTTCTTCCCATTTTTTTTGCCACTTTTTTTCTATTTCACTGAAATTATAATTCATCTTTACTAAATCCTTTCTTTATCAATATTTTTCCCAATATCTCATATACGACATAGATAAAACCTATTACTAATATCAAGCCTAGTACAAATTCTAAGACCATATTATCGGTAATTATAGTGGTAATTATTAAAGTCATAGATATTATGATAGCATCTAGAAAACTTATTAAAGCTGCGAATGACGTCTTATCTATTTTTTCTTTAGATATATTGAACTTAGTTATCAAATATTTAAGTTCTACAGATATACCACTGTGATCCTTCTTCATTTTCTTTTTTCTAAGCCTACTGATCAGATAGATCGTCAATCGTCCTAAGAAAATAAACACGAAAGAAAATATAAAAAGTACAACATTTTCCATTAAATCACCTTCAAAATAAAACGAGCAAATTTTCCAAAGGACGAATTGCTCGTGGTACCACCTTAATTTTTTCTCTATAGTCTTTATGGAAACTAACCCTTTCACATCGAAATGCAAGTTCATAAATCTCTCTTTTAGTCTTGCACCAACCGACTATTCTCTTTAAAGAGTCAATTTACTAATACTCATTCGTCATTTGCGAATAAATATATTATATTAAAATTCATTTACATATTCAAGTAGTTTCAAGAACATTTTTATAAATATGTCTCCTAAACCCTGCGTTGCAAGTTTTCTAATGGCGATACGTTTTTTCTTTATGTCGTCTTCACTGAAGATGATATCGCTTATCTTTTCTTTCAGTCTAGTAGGTATTTTGAGATCACTTATGATGCGATCGATATCTTCGTTGATAAGTCTTACGGCATCTATCTCGATGTCTTTACCTTTACAGTTAATACTTAGCTGTTCTTCTGTGCTAACTAAAGGAGTCTCTACTATGAAGTCTTGATCGTCTAGGTACATTTTAACAGCTAGTCTATTTTGACCTAGATATACTATGACGTCGTCCGCAAGACGGGTATTTCTGAAGCGAATTTTATAACTTCTGTTCGGAGGAATGATACCTTTTTTTCCTTCAAGCGGTCTTATAATGACCGTAAAGTTGTTTGGAAGATAGTTGTAGTCTATCGAAGTAGTCATGAAATTCCCCTCTTTATAAGCATTTGTAGATCCATCATCCTCATAAAGCTTAAACATGTTGTTTTTTCCGGGGAAGATATGAACTTCCATCTTCTCTGGATTGCCGGTATCATTTCTGTTGTTTTCATCTAATATGGCAAGCGGTATTATGCCACCCTGTTTTGCGAAGACTGGATAGTCTTCGTCTTGGAAGAACGAAATGTATCTCTTTCCGCCTGGGAATTTTTTTCCAGTTTTAAAATCGTACCACATACCGTTAGGTAAGAACAGTTTGACGATAGTTCTATTCATGACAGCGTCTTTTCGATCAGTTATAGGTGCGATGAAAAGCTCTGTTCCAAAGTAGTATTCATTTTTGTAGGTTGGTTCATCGTAGAGTTCTGGATATCTATAATATAGTGGTTGGGTTAGTGGTAACCCAGTTTTAGAATATTTATAGGACTCACTGTAGAGATAAGGTATGAGTTTGTGGCGGACATTGGTGTAATCTCTTACTATTTTGTGAGTTTTTACATCCCATTTCCATGGTTCTCTTTTATAATAGTGACCACTTTTTGAACTGAATCTGAATATAGGACTATAAGTTCCTAATTGGACGAATCTAGTGTAGAGTTCGTTATCCTCTATCCCTTCTTTGAAACCACCAATAGCATGACTCCACCACGATACACCTATATTACTACTAGTCGAGTTAAACTCTGGAATCATCTTTAATGTCTTCCAATCTACAATCGTTTCGCCACTGTTGTTTATGGGGTATAGATGAGAATTTACGAGCCCATTACGAGATAGTATCAAACCTCTCCTGTTTGGAGTGTGACTCGTATAATTGTAAAAATAATAGTTTATCATTCTCAAGGCATAGATATCTTTTCCTTTATAATCTAGAGAGTAAAAATCTACTCCCATTGAGTCTAGAGGTTTTATAAACGTATCGAAGTACATGCCCATGAACGTCTTATCGTAAGCATTGAATGGAACTTCTATCTGTGTACCATTACTAGTAGCTGGGACTTTTTCGAGCTTAAGATTTAATCCCACTTTAATATTATCTCTGTGCAAGTCGTTTATGACATTTGTAGGTTCTGGTATTCTCTCTCGGTCGAAAGTCACATCGTTTTCGCTCCATTTGTTTAAAAGTAACACGCTGATAGGGATCTCATATTTTTTAAACTTAGCAATCAACGAATATAAAGAGTTGACATCATAGGCTTCATCACGATTCCACCATACTCCTAGAGCATAGCGAGGAATCAAAGGCGGATAACCGGTAAGTCTATAGAAATCCTTAAGACAAAAGCCGAAATCTTTTCTGTACATAAATACATATGTATCGATTCTCTCGTCACTTCTCTTACCGACGCTGCCATCTTTATTGAAAATCAGACTTTTAGAGTCATCTAACGATACAAATCCATCCGTACTGTATAGTCCTTTTTCTAATTTTGGAATAGAAGTTTTGTCGTCGAGACTAGTACATATGCTTTTGAAGTTTCTAGCTTCCGCTTGACCAAAAAACCACATTTTATCGGTCTCTAGAAGTTTAATTTTTAAGAATTGGTCTGGAGATAATTTAGTACCAGTAAACGGTTTTTCTTTATCATAGATCAATTCAAAATATGGAGTTTGAAGGGTTAGTTTTCTTTCTTCGTCAGTTACTAGAACTTTTGGAACCTCGAAGTTTCTAAATCTTGCAAGTTCTGTGGGTCTATCTTCGAAAACTCCTGCCTCACTATATTCTAGACGAATCAGTATTTCACTTAGAACTGTTATTCTGTATTTTAATCCTTTATAGATAGCGTCGTTTTTACTGACTGCATCGTTATAATTAACACCGAAACGCGTTTCAAATTCGTCCATAGTCATCACCCTAGCATCTTATTCTGTTATAATTTTATCACAAGTTACTTTTGTTCTCAATATAAAAAAGCAGTCATCGCTGCTCCTAATGGTTTTTACTTACATTTATATGATTTGTACTGAAATCAAAAATTTGTTTATCAACTTACTCTTTTAACCATATGACATACGGTTCGACTAAATCGACGATAAGTACGTTTAATTCGTCGGAATCACTTTCACTCTCATTTTTTCCAAAACATTTGTTTACTCTAGAAACTAAATGCTTTATACATTCTTAGATTTTTTGACTCTATTATTTCAGCTAACGACATGTCACTATGAGGACCGGCTTTCATTACAATTATATCCTCTAATTTTTCCATTACACTACCTTCTTTATGTTTTTATGAGTGATTATTGCCTATTTAAAACGCATACACATTCAACATGACTAGAATGTACGTTATGAATAGTTCACATTGATATGTTCGTTTATAACTGACTATGTCATAATATACAAACATATTAGGTTCAATGTTTATTATGACTAATTAATTATTGTTTAATTTTTCAGCAATTTCATTGATTTTATTAATAGATTTTAAATACTCTTTTTCGATTGAAGTAAGTTCTTTTATCTGATACTTTCCATATTCTAGTTTTGCCTTTTCTATTGCTTCCTTATGACTAATTTTACCTGCATTTAAGAGAATATTAGCATCTAGAGAGTCTAATATTTTATCTAACTGATTAATATAATCTTTCATCCTCATAGGTTTATGTTTCATTGCTTGCATCAACACGATTATAGATAACTTCTGCCAGCAGTGTTTCCATGTGCCGCAAAATGGAATTTGTTCTGTACAATTTTAAAGAATGTTATAGTTTCGGGAGCATTAGGATTATAATCAATTGCAGTAGCATACAAATCAAGAACTTGTCTATATAATACTTTTTCACTTGATCGGATATCTTTAATGCGGTTTATTAATTCATAAAAGTATTTTCCACCACCTAAATTTTTAAGACGCTCATCATCCATAGTATATCCTTTAATTATGTATTCTTTAATTCTTGCAGTTGCCCATTTTCTGAATCTTACACCCTCTAAAGATTTAACACGGTACCCTACGCTTATTATTACATCTAAATTATAATAATCAATATTTCTTTCGACTTTCCTAATTCCTTCTTTTTGAACTGTTGCAAAATTTGCAATAGTTGAAGCATTTCGTTCTAATTCACCTTCTTCAAAAATATTTTTTATGTGCCTAGAAATTACAGATTTATCCCTTCCAAATAATCTTGTCATTTGTTCCAAAGATAACCAAACTGTTTCTCCTTCTAAATTTACATCTAGTTTAATATTCCCATTTGTTGACTCATAAATAAGCAGTTCTGTTTTATTTTCTTTTATCAATTCATTTTTCATTCCAAACCTCCTTATTTTTTAAATAATTATTAATACTTTTGCAGAATAAATTCCCAAGTATATTTTTTTCTTCCTTTACGAGTAGTTTCATTTTCATTTAATATAATTACATT
>CAJUKM010000038.1 GCA_910587535.1 uncultured Bacilli bacterium | reverse complement strand
TAGTCGTTTTTCTACTTTTTTTCACAAATTTCCGGTTTCTACTTGTAATTTAGCGATAATTGCTCTTAGCCAGAATTTTTTGACCTTGCCGGTTTTTAATTTAGAACCTTCAATTCCACCAGCAAAAGATTGTTCTAGAAGAGTTCTTAAGCTGTTTAGTTCATCTAATTCTATCTCGAGATGTCCCATACTAGAAGCTTCTTCTATAATATTTAAATATATTCTAGCCGTCTCGATATCCATAGACTGTATGCTATCTTTAAAGTTGTTTTTATAAGTCTCAAAGTCGACTTTAAATACTCCATTTAACATATCTGTCAAATAATCCATAATTACAGAAGAAAATGCATCCTGAGATATCGAATTTAACTCTAAAAGACCATCCATCAAATATTGATATTCCCCATAACCTCTTTTATTAATAAATTTCGAAATATAAAATTTTAATTCAATTTTATTCTCCCTTTTTAAATATAGATCTATTTTTTCTAAAGTAGTCATACCAGAGATACTGTCGAAAAGTTCTGTATAAATCATACTTTCTTTTAAATCTATAACTTTATCTAAAAGATATAAAATAAATCTTCCTTCCTTACAAGAGGGTGAAATTGGAGCTCTACCGCTCACAAGTACTTCCCTAGCAGCTTTATAATTTCTAGACTCTAAAAGATCGTCAAACTTCTCACTTGGCGTATAATACATCGCCTCTGATTGTCTGATCACAGCCATGCTTCTAAGGTCTTGAACTAAAATAAGCACTCTTTTTTCAAAAGGACTCAAAAGACGCACTTGACCTTTTGAAAACAACATCTGATTGGCTAAATCGTATGATTGCTCTGATCCCTCCTTAATTAAAGAGGCAATTTTTTTATTGAATGCAACATAAGTGTTTACAAAACTCTTAACTAAAAAGCATTCTAATAATTTTTGTATAGAAGTATCTTTATCTTCGATTTCTTCTAATAATATATTTAATTTTCTAAAACTCCAATATGCCACACAATATCTAATGCTATGTGCTCCGTTATCATTTTTTTCTAAAAGATCTCTCGGATCTATATTTTTTACAACTTCATTTAAATCTTTTGATAAAACAACGAAATTGCACACTAAATAAAGTAGGAAAAGATTAAATTTTTCGCTTCTTTGATTAGACGATGCTAAAAGATGACTCATATATTTTGAAATATTTGTATATTTTCTTTCCAATAGATCGAAATAAAGAGCATAATAATTATAGAGCTCACCATTGGGACTACAAACATAACACATTCTAAGAAAAATCTCAGCTCTTGGTAAATTTTTACGTCTTAACTCCATTAATCCTGTTTTTTCGAACTCGATGAGGTTTTTAGGAACAAATTTACCCTTAGATATTTCTATCAAATTGTCATAGCTTATTCCTTCACTAGCCAAATCCTCTCTAGTGACATATCCTTTTTCAACAACTGTTGCTGCTATATAATCTAATTTTAACATTACCTATATACCCCTTTCATATTATGATTATAAAGATTTTGGTCCCTTGGGCTCTATATCTATACTATCTTCACTTAAAGTTGCTTCTTCAAAATCGCTAGGAATTAAATCTGGAGCTATATTAGCCAACATACCTGTCCAATAGTTGTACTGAACATCGTCATTAGTGTCTTTTGCTGTTTTAATTTGTTCTAAGATAAAAGATACATCTGGGTCATTCTCATTATCAGTAACTGTACTGGCAGCTCCAACTACATTCTTTCTACTGTCATATGCGTATGCTCCTCTTTCATAATTTATTGTCGAAGCAATAGGTACATAATCCTCAGGACAATCTATATTGAAAAACTCTATAGCATGTTCGAATTCCTTATCAGTAATAACCGCATATTCTTCGATTTTGATGACATCCTTTAAAGCTCTATAATATTCTCTGCATCCTACACCATCGCATAATCTACCATTTTCTAATTTACAAGTGTATTGATTATTTATAGTTCTGAGTAAATCCTCAGTAACGGCATATTTACCCTGCAATAATTGATCGATCATTTTAACTAAACCAGGTTCTTCCATAGTTCTACAAGACGCCAAAATATGAGTTCTTATATTCATAAGTCTATCCCTATCGAATTTAACTCCATATCTGATCATTCTCTCGCCCAATTTAAAGTAAAAATATCCGTTAAAGAAATTATCATCTTCACTTTTGATTGGAGCATTTGGCAATCTCATACCAAAAAATTTACTTGCTCTATAATAGTCTTCAAGTAAAATATTTTCTACAAATGACAATTTAAAGCATTCCTTAAGTTTGGCCTCATATATCTTTGGCATTTGCATGTTTAATATCTTTAATACAACTGAATTATCTCCATCCAACAGCTTTTGAACGAGAGTAGCTAATTCATCACTGAAAAACTTACCTCCCATAAAGTTATTCCAAAACTTTCTAACTTGGAATAATCTCTCTCTGTCAAATGCGACGACTTCATATTTCTCTACCAATTTGTCTCTTTTTTTATATATATGCATACTAAAACCTCCCCTAACTTCGTTAGACGAGGCTATAATACCCTATAAGTGTTTAAAAGTCAAACATTTTATACACTGTTAAAACTTTATAAACATTTTATAAAATCCGTCTTCATTTTTGTATAATGCGATGAGATTATTACCTTTAAGAAATTTTAAAAACGAAGAATTAGAATCTATTGAAAGTTTCTGACCATTACTTACCTTTTTATAGAGTTCATCATCGACTTCGATAGATGGAACATCTTTTAGTACTTCGTCTATTGAAAGCAATTTGAAATGTCCCTTTTCTATCTCGTCGATACTATAGGAATCTTTTATGTCGAACATCCCCTGTTTAGTTCTCAAAAGTTCACTCATTGTCGCATATGTTCCAAGATTTACTCCAATGTCTCTTATTAAGCTTCTAATATATGTTCCTTTAGATACAAGACATCTGATATAGACAGAACCGTCTTCATAACCTAAAAATTCAATCTCTCTGATTTCTACGTTTCTTTTCGGTAGTGTTACATCTTCGCCATTTCTCGCATATTCATATAATCTTTTTCCTTTGATCTTTACTGCTGAATATTTAGGAACTTCTTGATCATAATGTCCTTTAAAACTCATAACAGAAGTCTTTATTTGATCTAAACTTACATCTTTATTACCCTTTTTTGTAAGTTGGCCTGTTACATCTAATGTATCGGTTTCATATCCCAATTCAAATTTCGCTTCATATTCTTTATAAGTACTCGTTAAAAAATCTGTCATTTTTGTACACTTTCCTATTGTCAACACTAATACTCCTGTTGCAAGTGGATCGAGAGTTCCAGTATGACCGATTCTTTTTATATCCAACAATTTAGAAACTTTATTTACTACGTCTCTGCTAGTAAAACCTGCTTCTTTGTTGACTACTAATATTCCGTCGATAAGTCTTTCCATATTAGCTTATACTTCGATCGAATTGATTATGTGTTCCGATATGTTTTGTCATTTTAAATCCTAAAGAATCCAATAACTCCATGAGCATCACATCTTCACTTGCGCTCATCGCTCTGACGATTTTAGCACCTCTAAATTTGAGCATGCTCTCGAAGTCAGTATACAGTGAAGCTGCCGATATGTGTCTAGTAAGGGGTATAGTTATGTCTATAAACAGATGAGACACTATAGCAACAGAATCGTTTCCGTCACTTCCAATAATAAAACCTGTGATATTCTCTCCATCATCACTTGTACTGACAAAAGCTAAGCTATTGCCGACTTTAATCTCTTCGACAATTTCTTTTACTTTACTAGCACTATCTAAAAGAGAGATAACATTTTTAATAAATTTAGGTATTCTTACATTATATACGAGCGAATCGACATAAAATTTTTTAAAAAGTGCTTCAAATTTCGAAAATTGATCTTCATCTAAATCGAGTACATTTTTTACCATAGTTCTTACTCCTCTTCGTTGATCTTATCTATAATGCTTTCTATTCTATTTCCATAGTCCATAGACTTATCGTAGACGAACTTCAACTCTGGTGTACTTCTCAAGTCCAACGATTTAGCGAGCTCCTTTCTTATGAAACCCGCTGCTTCGTTGAGTTCTCCCTCGACGAGCTCTGTATCTTCTAATCTCGTCATGAAATATACTTTGGCAAAAGTCAAGTCGTCATCTAAAGTGACATCCGTAATGCTTACCATTTTTAATATTTCATTACGCGCTTCTTCATTCAAGATTATGCTTATTTCTCTAGCGATAGATGAAGATATTCTTTTAAGTTTTAAATTCATCTTTTAACCTCTACCATTTCATAAGCCTCTAGGATATCTCCGACTTTCAAGTCGTTATAGTTCTCAACTGTTATTCCACATTCATATCCTTCTTTAACCTCTTTGACAGAGTCTTTTTCTCTTTGAATACTAGAAATTATTCCGTCGTATATTATTGTGCCTTCTCTTATAACTCTAACCTTAGAATTGTTTTTCATGACATCTTTTAATACTTTGACACCTGCAATAGTACCGACTTTTGAGAATTTAAACAGTTGTCTGATCTCTGCAGTACCAGTCGTCTTCTCTTCATATTCTGGATCGAGCATACCTTTCATAGCCGCTTCCATATCTTCTACTAGTTTATAGATGATAGTGTACTGTCTTATTTCGACGCTGTACTCTTTAGCAGCATCTTTGGTAGAACCAGAAGCCACTACGTTGAAGCCTATTACGATTGCATTAGAAGCATTTGCAAGTACTATGTCAGATTCTGTTATAGCACCTATTCCACTTCTTATAACTTTAACTCTTACACCCTCCACGTCGATCTTTAAAAGAGCATTTTTACAAGCTTCTTCACTTCCACGAACATCTGCTTTTAAGATTACGTTTATCTCTTTAGCTCCCGATTGTATTTGACTGAACAGATCGTCAAAAGATACTACATCGGTCTTATACTTAGTCACTTTAGAATTGCTCTGTCTCTTTTGAGCTATATCTTTGGCTTGTTTCTCGCTTTCGAAAGCCATAAATTTATCTCCAGCACTGGGATTACCGTTTAGACCAGTTATTTCAACAGGTGTAGAAGGACCAGCCTCGACTATCGGTGCTCCTAAATCGTTTTTAATAGTACGGACCTTACCGAAAGCTGTACCGACAACTATTGGATCTCCAAGTCTCAACGTTCCGTTTTGGATTAGTAGACTAGAAACTCCACCACTAGTTTTATCTATTCTAGATTCTATAACTGTACCACTAGCATATCTATTTGGGTTTGCTTTATATTCGTTGATCTCTGCTATAGCCAAAATCGTCTTCAAAATCTCATCGACATTTTCGCCAGTTTTAGCGCTGATGTTGACAAAAGGTATCGTTCCACCCCAACTCTCAGGCGTAATGTTATGGTTAGCCATTTCTGAATATATTCTCTCAGGATTTGCATCCGGTTTATCCATCTTGTTGACGGCAACGATTATAGGAACTCCCGCGCTAAGGGCGTGATCTATCGCCTCTTCTGTCTGTGGCATGACTCCGTCATCTGCTGCAACGATTATGATAACTATATCGGTAATCGAAGCTCCGCGAGCTCTCATCTCAGTAAATGCGGCATGCCCAGGAGTATCTATGAACGTTATCTTTTTCTCGTCATAAGTTATCTGATATGCTCCGATATGCTGAGTTATTCCGCCGAATTCTTTATCGACGACGTTAGAATTTCTAATGTAATCTAAAAGAGTGGTTTTACCGTGATCGACGTGTCCCATTATCGTGACAACAGCTGGTCTTTCTTTCAAGTCTTCAGCGTTTTCGACGATCTCTAATTCTTCGAAATTAGTTACATCTTGAGTACTCTCTTTCTTAAGAGTTTTACCATATTCTAAAGCTATGATTTCGGCATTTTCAAAATCTACACTTTCGTTTAACGATATCATGAGTCCTATAGACATAAGTTTTACTATTATCTCGTTTCCCTTTACGCCCAAAGCATTTGCCAAATCGCTAACACTCATTCCGTCTTTATAGAGAACTATATCTTCGTTCGCGTTTGTAGTAGATTGTAGCTTTTCTTTATGCTTATACATCTCTTTACGTTTTTTAGCATAATTGTTCTTAGCATCGTTGTTGAATACTTTTTTAGATCTATCGCTCTTTCTTTTGACATCTTTCTTTTCGTTCTCGATTACGAGAGTCTCCTCTTCTTCAGAAGTACTGTAATCGTTTTCTTCTTCTACTGAATCCATTATATTAATCGTATTGTCTAGCATGATGACTGCATCCTCACTCAACATGTCATCAGCTTCCTTTACATTGATGCTCAAGAAAGCACATTTTTTCAACACTTCCTGAACAGTTATTCCCATTTCGTCGGCATATTCTTTTACGCTCCACATAAATGGTCACCTTCCTTTCTAAGCGATCAGCTTTTCTATTTGATCGTATATATTATCTTCTATCGTAGTCTCTAATACTCTATCTAAAATTTTACTTTTTTTAGCTTTTAAAAGAGTATCTCTATCTTTTTTTATATAACACCCTTTACCATTTTGTTTTCCTGTGGCATCGACAGATACAACTCCGTCGAACTTGACTATTCGTAACAAGTCTTTCTTAGGCAACTTTTCCTTCGTAACCACACAGGTTCTCATAGGAATCTTTTTAACTTTCATTACATATTTCCTTCTTCGTTAACTTGACTCATAGATTTGATAGTTAAATGATATTTAGTTAATTTGCTAGCCAATTTGATGTTTGAACCTTTTTTTCCTATAGCTAAACTCAGTTCGTCATCGGATACGACGATGAAGGCTTCATTTTTCTCGGCTTCTTTATCGATTGAAACATAGACGTTTTTAGCAGGATTTAATGCGTTCTTTATGAACTCTTCTGGTTCTTCAGAATACAGTACCAAATCTACTTTCTCACCGTTCAACTCTTTAAATATACTTCCGATTCGTGAACCTTTTTCTCCGATACAAGCTCCTATTGGATCTATTCTTTCGTCTGTCGAATATACTGCAACTTTGCTTCTAATTCCAGCCTCTCTCGCTACTCCATAAAGTAGTACTGTACCATCTACTAATTCAGGTATCTCGCTTTCGAACAATCTCCTTACGAAGTTATAATGTTTTCTCGAACAAAGGATTAATGGACCCTTAGGAGTTTCTTCGACCTTCTGAAGATATACTTTGATACTAGAACCCATCTTGACGACTTCTCCAGGAATCATTTCGCTCTTAGGAAGAATTCCTCTAGCTCTACCGAGGTCGACATAGTAATTCTTCTCGTCTTCCATCGCAAGCATTCCTAACATCAATTCTCCTTCTTTTCCATCGAAATCTGCCATGATGCTTTCTCTTTCTGCTGTTCTGATCTTCTGGATCAACACTTGTTTCGCAGTTTGAACGGCCACTCTACCGAAATCATCAGGAGTAACTTCCTCTTCGATAGTCTCACCGATTTCGATATCTGGAACTTTTTTACGAGCATCTTCTAATAATATCTGTGCATCTACTGGAACTTCAGGTTCTTTGACTATTTCATTTCCTTCTTCATCTATCGTAACTTCAGGATCTTCATAATCGCTGACGACGACATAATAAGTAAATATTTTTATGTCACCAGTCTCTTTATCGATTCTAGGTTTAACATTAGTTTTTGCATTATAATTCTTCTTATATGCTGTGATGAGTGCTTGTTCCATAGCTTCGAATATTATCGATTCATCTATTCCTTTTTCTTCTGCAACTAGGTGTACGTTTTTAATAAAATTTTTAGCTTCCACTTTTAATTACCTCTTTCCTTACTTGAAATATCTAGTATATATTCTTCGTCTATCAAATCGAGTTCATCGACTATCGGACTTATTACATTAGTCGCTTCGACTATCGTATCCATATCTATACCGTTAACTCTGTCTAAAACGATTTTCAAAAAATTGTATCCGTTTTCTTTTTCATATGATATAGAACATACTGCTATTGCCATATCCTCCATCGGTTTTTTTATTGCCTCTTCAAGCTTTTTTAAAATATCTTCCATTAATACCACCAATCATTAATAAAAGTGGGTTATTATGCCCACTTCCTTTCTGTCTAATAGAAAAATTATAACACACTTCTTTTTAAAAGACAAATCTTATTTTTTAGTCTAGTAGCGCATTTTCTAATATTTCGATTATTTTCTCCTCGCTAAAATAGTCTGCTCCCCAAAACGTAATATAGTAGCTGCGACCATCTTTAAAGAGAAATGCTTCCCAACCTAAATCTTCTAAATTTGTCATATATCCTTTTTTATCTCCTTCAAAATAGATGACATCGCTACCTAACATATAAGAAGACATCACTTGATGGATATAATAATCACCTTTAATAGTTTTTGTACTAGTAAAAATGTTATATTTTTTATCCTTTATTTTTAGTAGATATTCGAACAAATCTAAATCGTCTTCTATTTTTTTCTTCTCTAAATACTTTGTTCTAAAATTCCCCTTTTCGTCTTGACTCTTTATGACCTGAACTTTGGCACTCGTATCTAAACCGAATCTGATTACAGCCGATCTATCCCCTGCTTCATTTTCTATGAGGATATTTTTCTGATCGACTACTTCGTTCTCCTGGACGGATACTTTATATCCTGGAAAATCGTTCTTTATATGTAAACCGTCTATTTGGACATATTCAGCTTCTCCAGTCATCTCTTTAGATTCCAAAGATATAGTCTTTTTATTTTTTAACCCGTCTAAAAAATCTTTATAAGAAGAAGTCATCACTCTACTTATCTTATAATTATTTAAAATGACCAACTTATATCCGACAAATACGACTAACAAAATCAAAACTAAAACGTAAAACAATTTCTTTTTTTTCATACTACTATCCTTACTATGTACATTATAACACTATTTTAATATTAATCAATTTTAAATCTTTACGCCCTAAACGGATCGTCGATCGTTCCAGATCCGATCATAGTTTTTACGTATTCCGGTTTTAAGTTTATAACTGGCGCTACGTCTACAGTTGTTGAATTTGCATATAAATAACTTTCTGAACTTTCTACCATAATGATATTAGCCCTACTATTATATAAGGAATCTGGGGTCATCGACCAATATTGATTGCCTTTATAGAGGTAGTTTTTAGCATTCACCTTATAGACTCCTGCCATCATTCTCTCATCGAGTGTTATAAGTCCTATCGGATATGTTAAACTTCCATTTCCCCTTTCGGTATCACCAACGGTAAACGCATCGTTTTTATCTGTACATGTAAGTATCACCTGTCCTTTCAAAGTCGATCTAAATCTACTTCTTCCCGTAGTATAAGTCAATTTTGTACCATAGCCCTCAATTTTGTTAGAATGTTCGTCCACGGTTCTATCATTACAAAATAATGTATCTGATACATATCTATCGTAATTTTTATCGACGATATTAGTTTTATACCAATCGTCTATAACACTTTTTATGGCAGAATCTGTTTCATTTCTTACTGCTTCTTCTCTCTGAGTCGATGCTACTCCGTTTTCTCCTCCGAACATATACCCCATGTACTTCGCGTCATTTCTTACACTATTCCACATTTGTCCTAAATGGGTAAATCGGTCTGTATTGTTTTCACCATTAGGATGAGCTGTAGTTCCATCGTATATCATCCTCACTGAACCGTTTCCATTTATTCTGACTATCCTCCAATAGAATCCAGCAAACTCGACATAATTATTCTCAACCGCACCTCTGTAATAATAACTCGTACCGTAATCGTCTTGTGCTCTAAATACTCCTTCATCTGTAGTGGCTTCGACTATAAAACTACTGGGTGTATTTACATTTGGAACGACTTTCAAGTGATTTAATATTTCTCTCGATAATCCTGCTTTATACTTCGCAACTATCCTAGTATTGGATTTACCCATGACTACTGTACTACCACTAATTGTACTGTCATATCCAGATATATTCCACTCTATAAAATCGCTATCCAGATTTAAAGGAATTGAAATGTTTTGTTCATCTCCAACACTTAAATTAAATGTCTGTATCTCACTAGATCCATCTATTGTTCCGCCATTCGGATCTATCGTTAAAGTATACTTTCTATTTGTCGAAGGTTGACTAACTACGAACTTCGTAGAGAAGCTTGCATTCAAGTCTTCTGTTTGATCCACTTCGTTCAAATTATTTAAAGTTATCACTAAATTGTAATAGTAGGTCTTTCCTACTGGGATAGTTATGTCTGGCACTAATGTACTTGTGAATACTGTACTAGATGTTGGTACGTTCTTAGAGTCTATCACTTCACTGTAGTCTTCATTCTCTGACTCTGAATAGAAAAGAGTATAAGTAAGACTTCCTTCGGTATATGTGTTTATCATATCTAACCACTCTATAGAGACGGTCGCGTCAAGTGTTCCAGTATTCTCTAGAGTAAATTTCTTAGTGATAGACTCTCCAAAAGTCAATCTGGTATTTATCCCGTTATCGTTATCGGCAAATCTGAGTCTCATAGTACCCATATCAACTTCTGCTTCTTGTCTTTTGTCGTTATTTATATTGGATGTAAAATATGCATATGTTCCTAGAATACTAACTAACATTAAAGCTGCTATACATAACAAGAGAATCATCATTTTCTTTCTTTTTTCTCGCATACAAAAAAACCTCTCTTCTTCTGAATTCTCCTTTGGCTTTCTTCAAAAAAATGTCACTTTACAGTTATTCTTACCAAAAGTATTTGCTAAAGTTTGGAAAGCTTTTTACAAGTTTTATTTGCTACTTTCTTATGACAAGTATATCATGACTCTCATTTATTATCTACTTCTTTTGGGTACTTTTTCAAGAACTATTATGCATAAAAAAAGATAAAAGTAAATATAAGGATACTTTTATCTCTTCTAAAACTTTATATAGAAGTTCCCACTTCTCTATAAGGATTATTGATAGTGCCATCTCCTATCATGGTTTGAACATATTCTGCTTTTAAATTTATTACTGGAGCGACCGCACCGTTAGTAGTGTGGACACCATGGTCGTGGAGCTGGCCACTGCTGAGCACATCAAACATAAGAGAATACGTTCCATTGCCAAAACACGGTGAGAGTGTCCAATACCATGATCCCTTATATAGGTAATAATTTGAGTTTCCTATACCATGCTTTCCGCTCCCTGCTGCGACTACTTCATCAGCTGTAATCAAACCTACTGGGTATGTTAGGTCTCCATTTCCATTTGTCACATCACTCACTGTGAATGCGTCGTTCTTTTGTGGACATGTAAATATAGGTCTTACTTTTTTAGGATCTGTATTCCATACATTCGTCCTCGCTACTGCTCCGTACGCTATATAATTTTTTCCATATCCTAATCCTGTATCACTACTAAATCCTGTAGCTGCTTTACCTGGTGTAGTTCTATCGTTACAGAATACTACGTCGGCTATCTTTTCTTCCAGATTCTTATCTACTATGTTTGTCCTATACCATGAATCTACTAAGGTCTTTAAATCTGAGTTAGTCTCATTCGTCTGAGCCTGAGTCTTTGATGTACTTGGCACGCCTTGGGCTCCTCCGAACATCCAACCGACATACTTGTTATCATTATACTTTGCATTGAATACTTTATATGTATACGCTAGCCTTCCTGTATTTGATACTCCATTCGCATATCCTTGCGTTCCATCATATATGATCCTTAGACTTCCATCACCATTTACTCTGATGATTCTCCAATAAAAATCTCCAAATTTGACGTAGTTGTTTGTCACTGCTCCTCGATAGT
>CAJUKM010000037.1:9310-13164 GCA_910587535.1 uncultured Bacilli bacterium | reverse complement strand
TATCCGGACTTCTCTTTTATCCGGACTTCTCTTTAGCTTCCCTCTAAATGTTGCCGCCTCACAGCCCCTCTTGTCAAGGGTTTTTACTAAAGTTTTGAAAGTTTTTAATAAGTTTAGCCTTACTACTTTCTATTTATTAATCTACCACTTTTTGGGTACTTTTTCAAGACTTACTATTATCTTTTTAAAAAAGATAAAAGCATTGTTGATTTACTTTTATCTCTTTTAAAACTTTATATAGAAGTCCCATCTTCTCTATATGGATTATTTATAGTACCGTCTCCTATCATAGTCTTCACGTATTCAGCCTTAAGATTAATAACCGGAGTGATCGCACCATTTGCATTATAGACATAAGTATTACCGATACCATACTCCCCAACATTGAAAACAGCAGCATGACTACCAGTAGAGCTAGAAGGAGACATTGACCAATACCATGATCCTTTATATAAGTAATAACTTGAGTTTCCTGTATTATACTTTCCACTTCCAGCTGCTAATATTTCATCAGCTGTAATCAAACCTATTGGATATGTTAAGTTCCCATTTCCTAATTCTTCTTCACTTACTGTAAATGCATCATTCTTCTGTGAACACATAAATTTCGGTTGCGGTTGAGTTATTAATATCTGCCATGGGTTACCTACTCTTGCTATTGCTCCATAAGCAGTTATATTTCTTCCATAACCTAATCCCGTATCCGTACTTAACCCTGTTGCATCTTTTCCTGGTGTCGTTCTATCGTTACAAAATATGACGTCTGCTACCTTATCACTTAAATTATTATCTTCTATATTAACCTTATACCATGAGTCTACTAAAGTCTTCAAGTCTGAATTAGTTTCATTAGTTTGGGCTTGATCTTTAGATATACTTGGCTTCCCTTGAGCTCCTCCGAACATCCAACCTACATATTTGGCATCACTATATTGTGTATTGAATGCTTTATTCGTATATGCTAGTCTTCCTGTATTTGATACTCCATTCGCATATCCTTGTGTTCCATCATAAATTATTCTTAAACTTCCGTCTCCGTTTATCCTGATAATTCTCCAGTAGTAATTTCCAAACTTAACATAATTATTTTCTACTGCTCCACGATAATAATAGCTTGTACCATAATCGTCTTCTAAAGCAAATACTCCTTCGTCAGTTATTGCTGGATTAGAGAAGTTGGGTACTGTGGTATTAACATATTTTGGTATTTCTCCATTTTCAATATCCCTCATAGCATCTTGTATTTTAAAACTATCATATTTTGCTTCTATCTTTACATTAGATCTTCCAACAGTTACTGTAGTATCATTTAATGTACTACCGTATCCTGATACAATCCATCCTGCAAATTTTCTATACCCTGTAGTATCGTTCGTTCCTAATTCGTATGTATCTCCTACATTCATACTTAAAGTCTGTATTTCACTAGATCCATCTATAGTTCCGCCATTCGGATCTATCGTTAAAGTATATTTCCTATTTGTCGACGGTTGACTCACTACGAACTTTGTAGAGAAGCTTGCATTCAAGTCTTCTGTTTGATCTACGTCATTCAAATTATTCAAGGTTATCACTAAATTGTAATAATAAGTTTTCCCTACTGGAATAGTTATGTCTGGCACTAATGTACTTGTGAACTCTGTACTAGATGTTGGAACATTAGTTGAAGACACTAGTTCAATATAGTCTCCTTCTTCTGTCTCTGAATATTCTAGTGTGTAAGTAAGACTACCTTCTGTATACGTATTTATCATGTCTAGCCACTCTATAGATACTGTGGCATCTAGTGTTCCAGTATTTTCTAGAGTAAACTTCTTTGTTATGGATTCACCTAACATCAACTTCGCATTTATACCTTCGTCGTTATCGGCAAATCTAAGTCTCATAGTACCAGTGTCTACTTCAGCTTCCTGTCTGCTATCATTATTTATACTTGATACAAAGTAAGCATATGTCCCTAAAATGCTCGCGAGCATCAAAGTTATGGCACATATTGTGAGTATTATCATTTTCTTCCTTTTCTCTTGCATACAAAAAGTCCTCTTGCTCTTTCTACCACTTTCTTATGACAAGTATATCATAACTTTCTTTTATTATCTACCACTGGGTATTTTTTAAATAATAGATTTTTATTGTGATATTTCTATACCTATTGGGCAATGATCACTTCCTAATATTTCATTGTATATGCTAGTGTTAGTCACTTTATCTATGAAACGTTTTGAAACTATAAAATAATCTATTCTCCATCCTATGTTTCTCTCTCGGCAGTTTGTAATATAGCTCCACCAAGTATATGCATCTCTTTCATCCTTATGATAATGTCTGTAAGTATCTATAAATCCGCTTTCTAAGAGTTCTGTAAACTTGTTTCTTTCTTCATAAGTGAATCCAGCATTTCCTATGTTTTGTTTAGCGTTTTTAATATCTAATTCTGTATGTGCAACATTAAAATCTCCACAGGCAACTACTGGTTTAATAGAATCTAATTCTTTTAAGTACATCCGTATATAGTCTTCCCATTCCATTCTCTCATCCATTCTTTCTAATGTTCTTTTGACATTTGGAACATAAAAGTTAATTAGAAAAAAGTCATCGAATTCTAAAGTGATACTTCTTCCTTCTCGATCAAATTTTTCTATGCCTATGCCAAATTTAACAGATAGTGGCTTGATCCTTGAATAAATCAAGGTTCCTGCATATCCCTTTTTTTCCGCTGGGTATAAAAATTCTTCATAGTTTTCTGGATGAAAATCGTATTGATCTTTAGTTGCTTTTACTTCTTGGAGGCAGACAATGTCGGCATCAACTTTATTAAAAAATTCAGGAAAGCCTTTTTTGAGACATGCTCTAAATCCTGCTACATTCCAAGATACAAGTTTCATGTTTTAATTCTCCCTATTCATAAAATGATTAGAGACACTGTTAGGTGCCTTAATCTTCTGTATATTCAGCATATTCGATTTTTAAAATTGTAGATATTTTATCTGTGTATTTTATCCATTCTTCATTTTTTAAAATAAAGCTTAATTTCTTTTCGTCTATGATGAATTTTTCAATATCGTATTCTTTATTTGTACCATCATTTAGTAAGAGATCAATTTTTAAATTCTCTATATTTAGAAGATCATCTTCTTTTATTTCTTCTAGTACTTCATCTGTATCTATCTTGTGAATAGTAATACTTTCTATGTCGTCTATATTAAAGAAGGTATCGTCTTCATCGATAGTCTTTTCAAAAAGGATAGAATCGATATAATCATTAGAATCTGTTGTAAGTGTATTCGAGCCTAAATCGTATGATCCTAGAATCTTAATCGTATAAACTTTTTTATCTTTTTTGTCGAATGTAAATGTCGCATCAGTCAAGATTGAATTGTACATTTCGTTTCCGTCGGAATCTAAAATGACTGCTTTTTTCTCCCTTAAAACACTGTCGATATCTTCAATTTCCAAAGTTATATTTCCATTTTCGATTGAAACTTCAGTAACTTTAGGAGTGCTTTTCAATACTTCTATCTTTTTAGTGCAATCTATTACTATTTCTGCAAAATTAGATAATGTGATACTTTCAAATTTTAAAGTTTTAACTCCCGCCTCTGTAAAGCCCTCAATATCGAATGTGTACTTATCTCCTTTTTTGTTTAAGTCGTATTCTTTACCATCAACTTTTACTTTAATAGGATAATAATCTGTAAGATGAGTTTCAGTAAATTCGATGCTTACTTTGTCACCTTTTTCGAAGTATTCTGTTGAAACATTGTCTTTCAATGTATCTATAGAAGTTATCTCTAATTTGTAATCGTTTACAATCATGTACTCAACTTCGTAAATAGGATAATCTATCTTTTTAT
>CAJUKM010000037.1:0-9300 GCA_910587535.1 uncultured Bacilli bacterium | reverse complement strand
AAAGTTACATCTACTAAAACTTGAATATCGTATTTTTTTGCATTTTCTAAGATAAACTCAACTTCATTTTTTCCTTGTATGATATTTTTTTCTGCTACTATTTGTTCTGTTAGCTTATCTTTTAAAACTATACGTCCTCTTTCTAAGGATTCTTCGTTATCGAAGATATCGAACGCAATAGATACTTTTCTATCCTCGGTATTTTCATCTATAGAAAGATTGTCGAGAACAGGATATTCTTTTAAAACATCTATCTTAATCGTTTCATCTAATTCAAAATCGAGATCATTTTCGAGAATTACCTTTTGCGTGTTATATGATTTTACTCCTGAGGTTTCACCAACTGGTATTTCTACTTCATATCTGTTTAAATTTGTTTTGCTAACATTATAAACTACATTGTCTATTATTATATTTTTAATAGGAGTTTTATAGTTCGATTCTATATCGTAGCTCAAAGAGACTATGCTATTTTTCTCTGGGTAACGATTATCAACAGTATGGTCTTTCACTGTAATTCTCAAAAGTGCATCGACATTCTTTTCATAGAGCAGTTGATCTTTATATGAATATTGTGAATCTGGAAGTCTTTCGTAATCTGCGAATACTTTAATTATATATTTGCTAGTGCTTCTCGTCGGTAAATCGATGTCGTAAATTTTATCAGACACTTCCTTTTCGCTTATAAAGTTTCCCTCTTCATCGTATAATTTTACAACTAGTTTAGTTATGGTAGAATCAGCATCTAAAACGTCGAATTTAGCATTTAAGCTCGAATTTTGTAGATTTTCTTCATTACTCAAAGTAATAATAGTAGGTTTATTTTTTAAAATTCTATATCCAAGGCTTTCGTTTACAAGTATCGTTTTACCATTTGATAAAATTACCTTAGACAAATTGATATACTCAGTCGTCAAATTTGCATTTGGAATCTTAACTCTAAATTTTGAATTTCCTACTCCAGATACAGTATACTGTTTTCCATCTATTACTACTTTTTTAGGAGCATAACCTGATACGTTAGAACTAGTAAAATAGAGGTATACTTCTTCATTTTTATCTAAGGCATCTGTCACTTTATCGTTTTGCATGAAATATAGATTTCCGATTTGAAGACGATAATCTGTTATGATTTTCAAATCGTATACGTCTTCGACAGTTCCAACATTTTCTTTTTGTTTTCCGCCGCGATCATAACTTGCCTTTATATATAGTTTATATGCGACTGCATTGCTCAATTTAAGAGTTAAAGAGTTTTTTCCCTTTTCTAATTTGCCTGTTTCTACAATTTTTCCACTTCTATCTTTTAATTCGTAAACTGCAGAAGTCATGGCATCATCAGGATCTGTAAGAGTTAGGGCTACTTTAACGGAACTATTTGCAACATCTTCTCTACTAGAGAAAGTCGTTATAGAAGGTTTATCTTTTAAAACAGTGACCGTTGTTTCATAGTTTACTTTAGTAGTTTTGCCATTTGCTAATATTACTTCTGAAACGTTATATTTATAGTTTTTTGATATCGTAGAAGCTTCTAATTCTACCCTATATTCATTCTTAGTGTTTTCGACTTTTTCTGCTTTATACTTTTTTCCATCTATGATGACGTATTCAATTAATTCATCGTCAGTAACATCCGCTAGGAATCTGAAATCTATGACTGTTCCTTTTTCATAGCTTAGAGTAGAATTGTCTGTACTCGTAAGCTTTGCAATATAAGGAATCTTTTCAGTACTTAATTGAACTAAGATCGCCAAATCGTTTGCTGTGATAAGTCCATCTTTGTTCATATCGGCATTTTCTAATTTGAAATTTGAAAGCATCTCTTTGTTAGTCAAGTGTTTGGCTAATATTATTGCATCCTCGTAGTCAATCTTTTTATCACCGTTCAAATCTCCCTTTTGGACGCTGTGAGTAAAAAGAGCTGAACACGATACTATCTCGACGAGACATAATCCTATGATCAAATTTCTTCTTTGAGTTTTATCAGTATATTTTTTCTTTGCTACATTGTATATGAGAAGAAGTATCACAGCGATTACAAGCTCGAGAACTACAATAGTAAGTATATAATATATGCGTACTTGAGAGTTTTCTAGTGCCTTTCCATAGACTGGAGCTGGATTCTTTCCTCCTGTAAGTTCGCTTAGACTGACGTTTATATTTACGTTACTATCAGTATCTTCTAGAGCAAAATCCCCCTTGTCGTTAGATACGAGAGCATCTTTAAAACCTATACTAGTGGCGGCTGGATTCACATCTTTTTTAAGAGGTATTTTAAACGTTATAATATCTTCGTTTAAATTTGTACCATATCTATTTATAACTACGAGTGAATGAGTTTCACTATTATATTCGAAATCTGCCCAGTTGCTCATCGTCTTAAAACTGTCTTCGTCGATATCTTCGAATAAACTTTCATCATATTCTATTATTCCCTGTAATATGTTTATTTCATCTTTATGTGAATCTTGATTCAATCTTATCGTGACAATTAAAGAGTCTCCCTTATATAAATCTTTATTTTCCACAATTACTTCGCTTTTAATGCTTGCAAAAACATTTAAGGGAAGGAATATCGAAAGTACCAGAACCGATATCAATTTTCTCATATGACATTTACTCCTTTAGGTAGTTGTAGAGTATATTTGGCTATCCTCTACCTTCTATATAAGATTTTACTATCAATGTCGAATTTAGTCAATATATGTCTTTTATTTCCAAAAAAAAGAGCACAATAATGTGCAATTAATTTCTCTCTTTTACTTTGTATTCTTTCTTCATGCCTTTTAAGAAGTTTAGTTTCTTTCTTCTTACCATACCCTTCTTAACGACAACGATAGAATCGATTACAGGACTGTTAACAGGAAATGTTCTAGAAACACCGATAGCTCCACTCTTTTTTCTTACAGTAAAAGTGGCACTGATGCTTCCTCCTCTTTTTGCTACAACGAGTCCTTCAAATGCTTGGATTCTTTCCTTTTTTCCTTCTTTTACCCAAACGTTAACACGTACAGTGTCACCAGTTCTAAATTCAGGAATGTTAGGATTGACATGCTTTTTGTTGACTTTATCAACTAAATTCATTTTTCTCGTCTCCTTTCGAAATATTATATTGTCATGTAATCGTATGTAAATATCATTTCAAAGCGGATTACACCGAGCTTTAAAATTTAAAGCACCGTTATTATAGCACAACTATAAGCAAGTGACAAGAAAAATAGTCGTTATTATGGTTTTTTATGTGCTCTTGGATGACTTTTTAAGTACACGCGTCTCAACTCTTCATTTGATACGTGGGTGTATATGCTAGTTGTCGATAATCTAGCATGACCCAACAGTTCTTGAACTTCTCTGATATCCATTCCTTCATTTAAAAGAAGTGTTGCAAAAGTGTGTCTAAGGGTATGCGGAGAAATTTTATGTTTAATCGAACTTTTTTTGATCAACTTTTCTAAGATATCTGCGATACCTCTTCTCGTGATTTTGTTGCCAAGATGATTGACGATTAAATAGTCGTTGTGCCTACCATTTAAAATGTTTTGTCTAGCTTCCGTGACGTATTTGCTTATCAATTTTTGAGTAGTCAAATTAAAATAAACTATTCTCGTTTTGTTTCCTTTTCCTATTATTTTAATTTCTCTTTCTTTAAAACCGATATCCTTTAGTTTCACAGAGACTAATTCGCTCACACGAAGTCCAGTTGCAAACAGCAACTCTAAAATAAGTCTATTTCTTATTCCTAGATCGGTTTCATCACACGCTTCTAGTAAATCTAAGAATTCTTCATATTTTAAGTAATTGGGAAGCTTCTGTTCTCTTTTTGGTCCACTTATGGATTTAAAAGGTGAAAAGCTTATGACTTTTTTTTTGATCAAATAGTTATAGAAGCTTCTCACCGAACTTAGATGTCTATTTATCGATGTCGCTTTAAGTTTTTCTCCACTCAAGTGTATCAAATAATCTGTGACATCGTTATACATTATATCGTTATACTTCTTTTTTTTATTATATAGATAATTACTATAATCTCGAAGATCACGTTCATAATTTTCTATAGTATTTAAAGAGTACTTCTTTTCTAATTCTAAATATTTTAGAAAATCTTCTATCAGGTCTTCCATTATTGCCCAAACTTTCGTTTTCTATTTTTCAAATTTTCAATATCTAAATCGATGCTCTCCTCTTCTTCTGGAGTTCTTTCTCTGTGTCCATCGCCTAAGTATAATGATTCGAAGTCTTCTTCTGTATAAAAAATAAATTTATCAGGATCGATGTCATCTTCATCACTTTCTGATTTAGGAGTAGCCCTGTTTTCTTTTATGATTGCTTCGATATCTTTTAGGATTTTTTTTCTCACTTCTGAATGAGCTCTAGTAGGTTCTGGAAGAGTTAAATTTGGATTGCGTTCAACGATTTCAGCTATTTTCATGGTTAATCTAACTAATCCACGTTTGTTAAGTGTCGTATTCGCACCTCTCAAATAGTGTGTTTCTTCTTTTACAAAGTCATGGATTCTCTCTACATATTCTAATTCTCTACTCCTAAAATAACTGCCAGTATTTGGTTTGCTAATAATTTTTAGTATTGCTTCAATGTTAGCTATTTCATAATTGAAATTATTCAAAGACCTCTGTTTATTTTTTATCTCTAGTTCTATTTCTTTTTTTAAGGCGTCATCTGTTGGAGTTCCTAATAATTCTTTTAATTTTGATATTTTAAGCTGAAAAATAGAGATCAGTTTTGTCAAATCGGCATGATAAGATTCAAAAAGTTCTGATAAAACATCATAATTATTTCTATTATATTGTAAAAACTCTCTGATTACACCTTCTGATAAAAAACGTAATCCTTTTTTGTATAACACTCTATCTAATACTATTTGATAGCCATATCCCTTTTGTTTGTTACCAGTTTTTTTTACAATATAAATGTCTGTTTTTGTAAAAGGAATACCTTGAACGTTTAATCTATGTAAGGCTGCGAGGAGTTCTTCCTCTCCTTCAAAAAGACTTGTGAAAAGACAGAGATTTAAAAAATCCTTCATATCGACACTGAACATATCATCGGGAAAACTTAAAATGTTTTCCCCTACTTGTAGATAATATTTGTTTTGATAAGCCATGAGATCACTTCCTATATTTCATAAGAATCTTCTAGTGTAAACTCCACATTTTCATTTATCCAGTCTTTTCTAGGTTCGACAGAATCCCCCATCAAAACACTTACTCTTTTTTCTACTAGTGCTGCATCTTTAATGCTCACTTTGATGAGATTTCTCGTCTCCGGATTCATCGTCGTTTCCCATAGAGGCATAGGATTCATTTCACCTAATCCCTTATATCTTTGAACTTTATAAGATGATGTTAGAGTACTAGTATAATTTTTAAGTTCGTTAGTCTTCCAAAAATACTTACCTTTGGTATCTTTTGGAGTTTCCACTTTATAAAGCGGAGGCATAGCAATATAGAGATGCCCAGTTTCGATTAGAGGACGCATAAATTTGTAGAAAAAGGTCAGCAGTAGACATTGTATATGTGCTCCATCTTCGTCCGCATCGGTCATGATTATAACTTTATCATAGTTAATGTCTTTAATATCGAACTCTGGTCCATATCCAGCACCTATGCAGTGTATCATTATGTTTATTTCTTCGTTTTTCAAAATATCGCTTGCACTCGCTTTTTCTGTATTCAAAATTTTTCCTCTAAGAGGTAAGATACCTTGAAATTTACGATCTCTACTCTTTTTTGCTGTTCCGCCTGCTGAGTTTCCTTCGACGATGAACAGTTCATTTATCTTAGGGTTGCGCGATTGGGGCGGAGTCAATTTTCCACTTAGAACTCTTTCTGTCTTTTTGTTACCTTTACCATTTCTGGCTTCTTCCCTTGCTTTTCTGGCTGCCTCTCTCGCAATACGACTTTTTGAAGCCTTTTCTACGATAGAAAGTGCAACTTCTCTATTTTCTTCTAAAAAGTATTTCAGCTGATCACATACTACTTGTTCGACTGCACCTTTAGCTTCTGGAGTTCCCAGTTTGCCTTTTGTCTGTCCTTCAAATTGTAACAGTTCTTCTGGTACTTTGAGATTGATGACTGCAGTGAGTCCTTCTCTTACATCGTTTCCATCAAAATTTGCTTCTTTAGCTTTTAGTAGTCCGTTATTTCTCGCATATTCGTTAAATACTTTTGTTATACCTGTTTTGAAACCGACTTCGTGAGATCCACCATCCGAAGTTTTGACATTGTTTACAAACGACAAGATACTTTCACTGTAAGAATCAGTATACTGTAATGCTATATCAACTTCTATTTTATTTTTACTACCTTGGAAATTGATACATTTATGTAATGGCTTCTTTTCTTCGTTTATATAGTTGACAAAAGATATCAATCCGTCGTCATAATGATAGGTTTCGTTTAGGTTATCTTCTTCATCTTTTACTTCGACGGTCAAATTCTTTAAAAGAAAGGCACTTTCTTGCATTCTCTCAGCTATAGTAGTAAAACTAAATTTTGCTTCTCCGAATATCTCTTTATCGGGCATAAAAGTTACACTTGTGCCAGTCTTGTTAGTTTTTCCAATTTCATGTAATGGTTCTTCGACCTTACCACCATCCCTAAATTTAATGTTTACTATTTTTCCTTCTCGACAGATAGTTACATCCATCCATTTGCTAAGTGCATTTACGACACTGGCACCTACTCCATGAAGACCACCTGATACTTTATAATTTCCTTCTTCAAACTTTCCACCAGCGTGTAGGACTGTATATATTACTTCGGGAGTACTCATGCCACTCGAATGCATTCCTATAGGGACACCTCGACCGTTATCAGTAATAGAAATAGAATTATCTGGATGAATGACAATTCTTATCTTGTTTCCATAGCCATTAATAATTTCGTCTATAGAATTGTCGACAATTTCCCAAATGAGATGGTGCATCCCCCTCTTATCTGTAGATCCGATATACATACCAGGTCTTTTACGTACAGCTTCTAAACCTTCCAGTATTTTAATCGAATTTTCATCGTATTTTGCCATCTTTATCACCATAATTAATCTTATCATAGGCAAAGATTAAAAGTCAAATCGATGACTAAGAACTGACATGTAAATGTAAAATAAAAAGACCATCAGGTCTAAAACATTTTATCTACATTGTTGGGAACTTTATCATCTTTTATAGTGTTGATGATTTTCTCTTTCATTTCAGAAGAGACGGGTTTTCCAGCAGCTTTAGATAATGTATCTATTACTTCGTTTAAAGTTCCTTCATCTTTCATATTACCTTGAGATAACTTCCTGGCCAGATCGATTATCGTCTGTTTTTTGACTTTAGTCTTTTTTTCAACTTTCTTTAACAATTCATCGTTCATAAAAAAACTCCCCTAATAAATCATATGAGAGAAGTTTTAAAAAATTCTTTATAGTCTTCTAAAAAAAGTTTGTCTGGTGTAGTTTTGAATACTTTTGCCAATCTGATTGCCTGATCATACGATAGTCTCTTTTTACCATTTTCTAAATATGAATACATCGATTTAGAAAGATTTGCATTCTTCGCAATAGTTTCTATAGTATAAGGACTAATTTTTCTTTTGTTTTTAAGCGTATTTAGTGTAGGATTATTTTTCATCTAAAATATCGCCAACCAATTTAAACAATTTTTTCATAGCTTCTTCTTTATTGAGTTCTTCTAGATTAGCATACATTTTTTCTAAATGGATTGGATTTTCACATAATTTTTTTACAACTCTTCCAAACTTGAAATACCAAACTGCATTTATAGCGTATCCTCTTTTAGTTAAAAACTTTATGTTGTCGTGTTCCTGTCCGCCAGAATTTCTTATCAATACCATTGGTTTTTTGAAGCATAAACATTCTGTTACGGTTAAGCCTCCCGGTTTAGTTATGACAAAATCTGATATGATTAAGTATTCTGGCCCATTAGTTATATATCCCAAGACATGGATGTTATCTGCATCATGTCTTCGAGCCATACCTTCGGCCTTTCTTTTTAACTCTTGATTTTTTCCACATACGAAGAAAATATCTGCATCTATTTTTGACTCTATCAAAGTCAAAAGGTATGGTAGCGTAGTTGTAGAACCGTTTCCACCACCACCATAAAATAGTATGATCGGTCTTTCGCCAGTAAGTTTAAACTTTTTTAAAAGTTCATTTTTATCATATAGACTCTTGGTGTATTTTGATGAGACCGGAATGCCGAAAGTGTGTATGATGTGAGGATTGATCCCTCTTTTAATCAATGTTCTTTTTTCTTCGACACTATTTACGACTAGAGCGTCTTCACTTTTATATGAATCGAGCCAAATTCGGTGAGCTTTGTAATCTGTTACTACACTTATCAAATGACAATCTAATTCACCAGTTTTTTTCAGTTTGCTGATATAAGTAGCAGCAGTAAAATGGGTCGCGATAACTACATCTGGATCGAAGTCTAGAATCACCTTTTTAATCTTTCTACTACTTACTACTCGTGATTGTAGTTTGGCACTTACTTTACCCGCAACAGAGTTATCTGTCATATAATATATAGCATTCCAAAGCCATGGACAAACGTACATGACATTATTATAAAATTTATTAGTAAACGTTCCTAGGAAAGGAGTGGCATATTGTAAGATATCGATTTCCATTACTTCATATTCGCCTGATTCAGTAAAGTAATCATCTATATATTTGGCGATAGATTTGTGACCTGTACCATATGTAGCATACATAACTAAGAGTCTTTTTTTCATATTATTGTTACACCCACTTTAATTATATACGCAAATTAGCTTTTTTACAATTCTTATTTGACTTGGCATTCTAAATGATGGTATCATTTTTCTAGGTGAAGTAACATGGCCATGACTAGTAGACAATTTGAAGTTTTAGAATATATTAAAAAGTTTATCGCAGTAAAAGGATATTCTCCGACAGTAAGAGAAATAGCACAAGGATTAAATTTTAAAAGTCCTTCTTCAGCCCAAGACCACATAAAAAAATTGGAGATGAGCGGTTTAATAAAGATCGACGCTAAGAAGTCTAGAACTATAGAATTGTTAGTACAAAACGAATATTTAGACCCCATTTGTGAAGTCATTAAAGTTCCACTTCTATCTAATGATCAATCGAGTGATAAGAAAAAATTTATTACTGTTCCAAGTTACATGCTTAATGGATTCGACAAAAAAGATATATATGGTTTTGAACAAAAAGATTCTATCTATGTGTTATGTACAAGTTTAAGGATTAAAAGTAAGCCTTCAATAGTAAAGAAAGACGGTATAA
>CAJUKM010000036.1 GCA_910587535.1 uncultured Bacilli bacterium | reverse complement strand
AGTCGTTTTTCTACTTTTTTTCACAAATTTCCGGTTTCTACTTGTAATTTAGCAAATTTTAATTTTCTTTATCATATAAAAATCCGACTAAATTTAGTCGAATCTATTATCAAGAACTGTTTTATTAAAATCTTCTACTACCAGTTCCAAATTGACTGAATTCTTCTCGACTCATCTCCGTAATAATAGCTCTTTTTCTAATAGCATCCATCAATCTTTTATATTCTACCAGTTGATCGGGACTCATTCCTTTTATTACATTAGGATTTCTTTGCAAGACTTCTACTCTGCCTATCAGTTCTTTCTTTTCCTCACTAGAATAACTATCCCAATCTACTTTAATACGTCTTAAAGCATTTATGAGTTGATCCTGAGGGGAAACTCTAGGTTTTTGTTTCTTACTTTTAGCCCTTTTTACAATCTGAGATTTTAGATGATTCCAAGTACGTTCTAATTCTGAAGCTTCCTCTCTAGTCAGTCTAACCGTTACTGGAACTGTTTGAGCAAGAGTATTAAACCTGAGCAGGATATCCTTGCAATCGGGACTGTTGAGAAATCTATCTGGATCTGTAGTCATATATCTATCGATATAATTTGCTAAGCTTAGCAACTCTTCTTTCTCGCTTTTTAAAAACTTTTTCATAAATAACACCCCTAAATTTGCATCATATTATAGCACAATTTACAAATAAATCAAGATCTCACAAAAAAACGCCGATTACACATCGACATCTTTAAAGTTAATCTATATCTTTTACAACGTTCACTCCACTAGTCGACTCACTATAATAGACTTTAATCTTATCTCCAACATTTAAGAAAGGCAGTCTATCGCGTGAAACAGTTATGATTGCTGAATATTTATTCTTGTTTTCATCGAAGAAATAATAAACTGTATTACCTTCTATAGTGGCAGTCTTAATGCTAGAGATAGTTATCTCTTTTTCTAAAGTTTCAGCTTCGCTTTTCAAGTTAAAGGCGTTTAAATAAGCTTCACTTGCTTTTTCGATTCCCTCTGTGACGTCTGAAACGGTAACTTTTTGATAATCTTGAACATCGATAAAGGCGTACTTTTTAACTAGACCTGCTGCATCTTTTAGACTTACGAGATACGTTGCTCTTCCGTTTAAATTTATCAAAAGAGGGAAAGTGCTATTATATTTCATCTCCTGGACTTGTCCTTCAGCACTAGCCATAGCGCTATATTCTTCTGCTCCTGGAGTCGAATAGAATACTGTCTCTTTTGTTCTCATATTAGAGAGTATAAATCCTAGATTAGATTCATCACTTTGGATAGATGTAATTCCAGTATATAGGTATATATCTCCATCCATTGCTAGATAGTTATAACCATCCGTAGTATTAGTGACATTTTTCTGAGCGAATATAGAATTCCAGAAACCACCCTTATAGGTTCCCCAGTCGTCGGTCTGTTCGATTATTAAATCTGGCTCATATACGTGATCTATCCAATTTGGTATGTTACCGGTTTCATATTTTTCTGTATCACCTGTTACAGGATCTAAAACGACAACACCTTTTATATCCCTTTTGAGACCTATAGAACTATATTTTACTAGAGGTACGATAAAGAACGGTTTACCTTCATCATCGATCTCGAAAGTGTATGTCCCAAATATCTCCGTAGGATATCTGAAACGAAGATGTCTCATCATGTCCTCTTGAAATATTGCACTAGGAACGTATTTCATTCCTTTATCTAGTCTAACGACATTAGAGTCTCCAGTTACAGAGTTTACGATGATATATCCTTTCACTCCCTCGTTTCTATTGGATATGTATTTTATCACATCGGCATACTCTAGAGGTGTGACTCTCACTATATCTTCTTTATAGTTTATTTGGGTGTATAGGTCACTTACATAGTATTGACTAACTAGATCGCTCATCTCACCCATAGTTCTATCGCCTAACTTTTGACTAGAATCTTTATCTAGAAGCGGAACTTTCTTAAAGTCTACCTCGTCGATATCTTCAGTAAAATTTCCTGTCTCATCGATAGTAATTCTATTCGCATAACTTTTAGAATTGAATAACGGTGCTCCGATAAAATTAACGGTTACGACGATTAAAATTATTAATGGAACGAGATATAGAGCATTAAAAGTCAATTTCTCTATTTTTTTAATAGTTATTACGTTTGCTACTTTTAATCCTAAATCAAGTATTCCATATACTGTCAGAATAACCATTAAAAACACGTAAAAACTAGGACTGGTCAAATTTATAGCTGGAAGCGCTATATAGAAATACATTAGACCAAATACTGCCGTTATGAGGGCATTTATCAATTTATTTTTCATTCATTTTCTCCTTTTATTTTATAATAAATATCCTATCGATTACATTTTTAGAAAGACTTACGATCATTATCGCAATGATTGCAGCCAAATATGGAAACCAAAAGGAAAGTAAATAAGTTATTAAAGCTATCGCTATTCCCGATAGTATTTGACCTTTCACTGTATAACACGAACAATATAAGTTCGGAGATATATACGCAAAAGAAAATAAGAAATTATATCCGCACAAGAACGGAAGGATCGAAGCATATTCTCCTTTTATCATAAATGGTATAGTACCCAATAAAACGAAAGTTAATACACTAGAATAGACGAGTTCTTTCTTATACATCTTATTAAATGAAAGAAATATTATTGCTAATACAATTAAAAGAGCTGATGAAGAGAATATTCCTCCAATTCCCCTGCCTAGAAATATATCTAAACCGTCGTAATTTAGTGCAGTTGTAAGTTCATATGGATTGCGAAATTCGTTGACGTTTAAAAAGTGATTTCCAGCATAGATGATAAAAAACATCAGACATATTTTGTTGATATGAACTTTTTCTAATGTCAAACTTACTAAAAAAGTTATAGCAAAAACAAGAAAGAGATTGACATTTAAAGGTAAAATCGAACTTAGGACGACCGCTTCGAACAGAGAGCCTCTACATCTTCTAACGATATTTGCTCTTTCTTTTTTCAGATATTTTCTCTCTCTTATAAAACCACCAGTAGATGCTCCCAATATTGCAACTACTAAAACGAATATCGGTCTAAACATCTCGATCGGACCGATTATGTCCATATAGAAAAGCTTTATACCGTTTTTATAGAAACCGTATATGATCAAAGGAATTAGACTTATTAAAAACGAAAGGTATAGTCTGGAGTTTAAACTCTTTTTTTTCATTTCACTTACCACCTTTCATGTATTTTCTGAGATCACGAGAGGCTGGACACATATAATTACAGAGTCCACATCTAAGACACTTATCATAATATTTTGGTTTCACTTTTCCTTCGTGATCGAAAACATATTTAGGATTTAATCCCGCTGGACAATGTTTAGAACAAAGTCCACACGACATACAAGCTTCTTCTACCTTACTGCTCTTTTCTGTTACAAAGATTCCGTCGATATTAGAATCGACGACATATTTTAAACTGTCTACCAATTCTCCATGGATCATGCCGTTTAAATAGACGTCGACCTTTTCAGATGTGAAATCGAATTTGTTTATAAATATCTCCGATAAAAGAGTTCCTACTTTCACTTTTATTACAGCATTAGGTTTGATACCACTACCTGCAACAGTGATCAACATCTCTTGTATCGGTCTTTCTCTTTTTAAAGCGTGATATATTTCTAATATCTCTTGTACATCAAAAGATACAGCGTTTTTAATTCCTAACCTTTTTTGCTGAACTTCGTCTATCCCGTTTGGATACTGATCGGCGATAAGCTTAAGCTCGATATTTGGATAAGTCCCCAACACGTTCGTAATCTCACTTATGAGTTCTGAATCGATACTTCTTATTACTAAGTATATTCTATTACTCTTCAAGATAGATCCGATTACATCTGCTGTCTCTAATAAAATTTCGACGTTGCCTTTAATTGTAAAAAACTTATTAGCAAAATATGGTTCGATTTCTACTCCATTTATTACGAGAGTATCTGAAACCCCTTTAAATTTATCTACTATAAAACTGCCCTTATAAGAAAGTGACATATCGTTTAAAAGTTCTACTATCTCGCGATCAGAGTAATCGCTTATATATCTTCTCGCACTTTTTTTGACGCGAGTATTCTCTTTAAAATCGTTTTCTATTACTAAACTTGGTATAATTTCTTCGTTGTAATAGGTCATATTTTTAATACCTAGTGCTCTACCACTTACACAAGAATACATTATCTTCCCGTCGCCACTCATTGCGACTATGTCGTTTTTATAGACGTATTCCTCGTCCTCCACTTTTAATTTAAAACCTTTTTTAATAGGTAAAAAAATAAATTTTGGATTTAAAAATTCTTTTATGCTAGATTCGAGTTCTACACCCGATTCCTTTTTTATGGTTACTCCTTGCATATATTTTCACCTACTAAAATTATACAAAAAAAGAGAGACTAAATCTAGTGGCTTTTAGCTCTCTATTAAAAATTTATAAAGCTTCATATTGCGGTCTATAGACGAAGCGTTTATCGAGTCTATTAATTTATCTCGCGAATAGTCGTCTACTTCGTCAAAATACAAGTAGTATAGATATCTCGAGAAGTCTTCATTCGAACATCTCTTTATAGAACTGACCAAATACTCTCTCATCTCATCTTCGATCGAAAGTCTCTTTGCATAGTAAACTTTCTGTTCGGTTTCCGTAAATTCTATTTTCGATTCTTTTATATTGAAAGCATATTCACAGACATCTAAGGCATCTTCAAATTTTAAGAAACTTCTCGCTTTTATATTGCCTTCTTTATCGAGTTTCAATACGACGGCATTTTTTGTGTCGCTCAAAAGCAAAATGTTAGATTTATAATCGACTTTTCCTTCGTAGGTGAGAACTCTTTTCAAAAAAAGAGTCGATACTCTCTCGAGTTTAACGTGTGTTATAGTGCTCGATGTCTCCCATTCATAGCACATCAAGGGAGCATCGCTAAAATGGACTTCTAAATTGAAACTATTTTTCATCGTAATTTCCTTTCTTAAAAGAACATCCTACTAGAATTATACCCAAGAATATACATAAACATTCCATTTTTGTGAAAATAAATGCCATATACTCTAATATGCTATAGCCGAGAGAAAATAGATTTAGATAAAAAAACATGAAACATAGAGAGACGCTGATAAAAAATAACCCACTAAAATACGAAATGAGACGTAAAATGATATCAACTCCCCTTCTACATAATGACAATTTATTATATAATGAATTAGGTGATATTATGTTAGAAATTATAAAATACTTGATTTTCGGATTGATACAAGGACTTACAGAACCGTTGCCTATAAGTTCTAGTGGCCATCTCGTCGTCTTGAGATACGTCTTCAATACGGACGCTTTTGACGATTTGACGTTTGAAATATTTTTAAACTTCGCGTCGTTTATCGCAATATTCTTCTTATTTAGAAAAGACATCTTTAGATTGATAACGTCGTTTTTTAAATACATCTTCAAGAAAGAAAGCCGCCAAACTCCAGAAGTCAAAGATGATTTTAAATATTGCTGGCTCGTAGTTTTGGGCAGCATACCGGCTGCGATTGCTGGAATATTATTTAAAGACTTCATCGAAGGAAAACTTTCGAATATCAAATTTTTAGGAGTAGCCTTTTTAATAACGGCCCTTCTTCTCTATTTGGTAAGAAAACTTAACGGAAACAAAAAAGATAAAAACATCACTATCAAAGATGCAATTATCATAGGACTTTTCCAAATGGTTGCACTCATCCCCGGTATCAGTAGAAGTGGTGCTGTATTAGTGGGATGTCTTTTAAGACGTTTGGATAGAGATTCAGCTTTGCGATATGCATTCATGCTATATCTTCCCGTATCGATTGGATCATTTATACTAAGCATCCCAGATATCATGGAAATGGATGCTACTCTTACTATCCCATATGGAGTAGGTTTTATAGCGAGTTTAGTCATGACTTACTTTGCATCTATTTGGTTCTTTGGAATTGTAAAAAAAGGACGTCTTGCAAAATTTTCAATTTATTTAGTAGTACTCGCTTCGATCATACTTTTATTCATATAAAAAACCATCAACCCTGATGGTTCTTTTCATTTACTTTGCTCCCTCTAGATCTTTTTCATAAAGTTTTTTATAGAAGTCACAATTTTTGAGGAGCTCTTTGTGGGATCCAGTTGCGATGATTTTACCGTCATCGACGACGAAAATCCTATCGGCATCGACTACTGTAGAAAGTCTATGGGCGATTATCAATATAGTGTATTCGCCTTTCATATTCTTGATAGCCTTTTGGATCTCCTCTTGTGTTTCATTATCTAAGGCACTTGTAGCTTCGTCGAACAATATTATCTCTGTCTTCATAAGTAGTGCTCTTGCGATCGCTATTCTCTGACGTTGTCCTCCAGACAAGATCATTCCATTTTCCCCTACTTTTGTGTCGTACTTTTCTGGAAGAGTCTCTATAAACTCATCTATACAAGCCATATGGCAGGCCTTTTTTATCTCTTCTTCCGTTGCATCTTCTTTAGCTAACAAAAGATTTTCCTTAATAGTCATATTGAATATATAAGAACTCTGAGTGATTATCGACATATTATCTCTAAGTGATGAACAGTCTAAGTCATCTATTTCTATTCCATCTAGAAGGATTTTTCCAGAATTTATGTGGTAAAGTCTAGTGATGAGACTGAATATGGTCGTCTTACCTGCGCCACTCTTTCCGACAAACGCAACTGTCTCATTCGGATTGATGGTAAATTTCATTTTATCTAGAATCGTTTTATTTTCGTCGTATCCAAACGTTACATTTTTAAACTCGATTTTTCCTTCAAGTTTTTCTAATTTTTTATTTCCGAAAGTTTCTTTCTTAAATCTTTCATCGCCGATAACTTCGAATATTCTATTCGATGCTAAAGTAAATTTCTTGTTATATTCTAAGAGTTGTACTATTCCCATTAAGAGGTTTTTTACTCTACTCTGATAATTATATACTATGACGAATACAGTAACCGTTAACAATTCATTTTTTAAAAGTAAGCAACCTAAAAGGATAAACAAAAGATCACACAATCCCCTAGTGTTGTTTTCTATATAGCCATACTTTCTCGATATATCTAACATCTTAATCTCTTCGTTAGACGTATCCATTATCTTTTCAGTAGTCTGCTTTAATATAGTATCGTTTGCATTCAAAACTTTTATATCCCTGATACCTCTTACAAGCTCTCCCGTTAAACCGGTCTTTTTTTCTTGGATTTTTTTGACGTTTGCTTGTACTTCATATTGCTTACTGAGTCTCTTCTTATTGATGAAGAAAATTATGATAGCTTCGATCAAGTTGAATAAAAACAGATATTTATTAAGTACAAATAGCCCGATCAATACTCCAACATTTGAAATTACATAAGAAGTCCAATAAGTAAACTCCATAAACATACTCGATATCTCTTGAGTATCCTTATTCAATCTATCGATAAAAAGTCCCGATGACTCTTTATCTATCTCAGAAATCTCTAATCTGAGAGTTTCTCTCGCTACAGCAATTTGTAATCTAGTCAAAGTTCTTTGATAGATTCTTTGAAAATAGAAACCTTTGAAATAGTATAAAATATATAATAGAGCTTCTATGACTCCTGTGATGAGTGCAGTATAGATCAATTCTTCAATCGCTCCATCGGTTATATTCAAGATTATGCGCGCTAATAATATCGGTATTATAGCCCCTATTATTCCTTCAAATATGCTGACAGATGCGTATCCCACCAAGTGTAATTTACAGTCTTTGATATATGCCCACGTCTTTTTGACATTAGTCATAAACGAACTTTTCTTTTTCTTATCTTCTTTCATAAATATTCTCCTTCAATTAATAAATTATATCATGTCTTCGATAAAAAAAATAGGATCTCTCCTATTTCGCACTTCCAACTTTCATCCAAAAGTCGCTTGTACTAGTTTTTTTTACAGGCCTTCTAAAATTCTTTTTGCGCATAAATTTTGATGGATACTTTATACGATATTAAATATATACCTGCGATACACAAAGGCAATATCAAAAACCAAAAGTTATTTAAGATATCTACAATATTACTAAACGAATTGAGAAATATCATATCCTTTGAAGCAGTCAACATGATACCACATAGCAAAATCATTATGGCAGAAACTATAAATAATTGAACTCGTCCTTTTTCAGCTCCCCACTTAAATATACAAGGAATTTGTATAGCCAATATGAGACTTACTCCGAATAATCCGCCCAATGCTAAAGATAATAATTCACCGATCGAAGGCATTTCTAATAAGCTCATAGATGCTAAAACTACTACTAAAAATATACCTAAGACAGACCCTAAAAGAGAACTTCCCACCACAAACAGATATTTTGCCAATACTACGTCTTTTCTAGTGACTGGTAATGTAAGTATATATCTATCGGCTTTTGATGCTTCATCGTAGTTGAAAGAAGAAATAGAAAACATCCCAAAGCCGAACGTAAAAATAAAAGATAACATGGTTAAAGAATTCCCACTATTGTTCTGTGATAGACTAGAAAAAATAAATATTACGATAAAAATCAAAAGAGTTTTTTTGTCATTTTTTAACTGCAGTAAATCTTTTATGATCAGTCCTTTTATAATATTCATGCGCTTCACTCTCCTTTTACAAATATCAACATTATCTCTTCTAATGTCGGTTTATCTATTACATCTAAATTTCTATACTTATTTTTAAACACCTGTCTATCTTCTACCAATAGTTCATAGTCATAGCGGTTCTTTTTACATTTCACATAATCATCTTTACTTATAGAACTATATTCATCCTTAGTACATCTTACTATTCCATATTTATCTAATAACTCGTCCTTAGTTTTTGAAATGACCACTTCACCATCGCTGATATAGATTATATAGTCGGCAATATGTTCTAAATCTGTCGTTATATGGCTAGATACCAAAATAGAGTTTTCTTCATCTTCGATAAATTCCTGAAACATATCGAGTATTTCATTGCGGGCAACTGGATCTAAACCGCTAGTTGGTTCATCTAAAATTAGTAGTTTGTGATGATGGCAAATTGCGGCAAGAACTTTCAGCTTCATCTTCATTCCGCTCGAGAAGTCTTTTATCATTTTATCCTTAGGGAGTTTAAAAGATTCTATATATTTAAAGAATAATTTGCTATCCCAATTTTCATATAACGAAGATAAGACTTTATCGACGTGTGCAACAGTTAAATAATCGGATAGAAAACTGTCATCCAAAACGACACCTATCTCATCCTTGATTCTTTTTTCATCTTCGATGTGATCGTAGCCGAATATACTTATAGTTCCTTCATCGACCTTTATTAAATTTAAAATAGATTTTATAGTGGTGGTTTTCCCGGCACCATTTTCTCCTATTAAACCTACGATCATACCCCTCGGTACTGTAATATTTATTCCTTTTAAAGCGAACCCATCGTACTTCTTTTTAAGGTTCCTAACCTCTATTGCGTTTTCCATGTTCAATCCTCCTCGTAAAAAATATCTATCATCTCGTCCAATTTTTCTTTCTCTATAAGACTTACCTTTGCTAAAGAGACGGCAGTCTCTATAAGTTTTTCGATTTTTTTAAGTTGTTCTTCTCTCAATAACTCTCTATTTTTAGCAGCAACATAAGTTCCCTTAGAAGGAATTGTCTCTACGAATCCTTCTCGCTCCAAATCGTCATAAGCACTTTTAGTCGTTATGACGCTCACACGCAGATCTTTAGCTAAAGTTCTTATAGACGGTAATCTATCTCCTGGACTTAATTCACTAGCTACGATCTTATTTTTAATTTGCTCTCTGATCTGCTCATATATCGGCTCATTGCTAGAATTGCTTATAATGATATCCATGGCCTCCTCCTGTATATATACAGTATATACAGATTGGTATATTATGTCAAGAAAAAAATCTTGTATAAATCTACAAGATTCGATTCAAAACTTATTCTTCTTTTGGTAAAGATATAGACTCATAAGCTCCTAAGTCTAATACTTCATAACCTAAATTCTTTAAGATATTATATGCTATACTACTTCTATTTCCACTTTGGCAGTAAACTAAAATCGTCTTTTCTTTATCGATTTCCAGTCTCTCATCTATTTCATCATATGGTATGTTTATAGCATCTTTAACGTGACCACTACTGTATTCTTCTTCCGTCCTCACATCTATAATGACATAGTTACCAATCTCTAATATTTGATCTAAATTTAGAGAATCTTCGGAACTGCTACAACCAGTAATAATTAAACTGATAAATAGTATAAATAAAATTTTCTTCATGACATTACCTCAACTTCTAAATTTTTTCTAAACCTTCGATAAAAGCAAATCCATCTTCTTCATAACTTTCTATTAGAGAATATTTGCATTTTGCTTTTTCAGATATTTCATCGATTCTCTTACTTTTATTTTTTAAATGTACTAAAGGGATTACATTCCTCTTTTTTGCTTTTAATGAGACAGAGAATCTATCGTCGCTTCTCTCAAAAGAGGTAGATATTACCTTTGCATCTCTAAATTTCTTCCAAGAAGTAAAATTATCGGCAAAGCTCTCACACAACTCTTTTTCGGTTTTCGTATAGAGATCATCTAAACTCAAAAGTCCCTTTTCAAAAGATGCCTTAACTATTTCAGATACGTATTTCATGACATACTTATCTTTTTTTCCTTGAAGTTCTAAAGAATAATTAAAGACCATCTCTACAAACGATTCTGCCACTACTACATCTTTAAATCCTAACTCGGGATACCCCTCCTCGTTTTCAAGAATCACGATATTTTCATATACTCTTTTTATTTCTTCTAAAGAATGAGTGTGAAGCCACACATAAACTGTATGTAATACTCCATCAAGTCTATCGGCACACAAGTTTGGAGACTTATTTTCTAATATATGGTAAGGAGAAAAATCTCTTAAATCGTTTAAAAATATATCGTCAGATTTTAAAAGTTCGAGAAGTTCTTGGTCCTGATTAATTACCTGTATAATCGGTTTTTCAGAAGATTCTTGTTCCATATAATCCCCGAATACATAATCTATACAGTGAGCAAAAGTCGGAGTACCGACATCGTGTAATAGTGCAACGATAGTTTCTTTTTTATCGTGAGTAAAATGCCAAGTCATATGTGCGACAACTAAACTGTGATCGTATCTAGTGAACATAAAAAGAGGACAATACAGATCTGTATAATCACATCCACAAAACTGCGTAACATTTTTTAATCTCGTCAAAGTTTTAGTTTTAAGATATTTATCTATAAAATAGGGATAATCTTTGTCTATAAACAGACTCAAATATTCTTCCATAAAAAACTCCTACTGCTGTCATTTATATAAATGATAACACAAAATATTTAACTTTAAAATCTAAAATATCTATAGAACAAAAAAATCTCATTTGATAACGAGATCTTTATAAAAAGTCTATTTCTTTTTCTTTTTATCCCACCATGTACCTGCTAAAGAACAACCTCCGCCGATAAAAATGAAAAGTATCATAAATATCCAAAAATCCATAAATTTCCTCCTATTTTAAACTAAAAATTTTTCTATTATATATATTACGATTAAACTTATGATCAAACCTATCATGCCAGCAGCTACAGCATAAAATATTTTTTGATACATTCTTTTTCCTATTTCTTGTTGTGATTCTTCATAGCTTAATTGCGTTCCATCGAGAAATGCTAAAATCTCTTTATACGTTTGTATATCGTTATTTTTCTTAAATCGCTCGATGACAGTAGCAGTATAAAAAGTTACTATAAAAAATACTATCCAAATGATGACTCCGACACAATCAAAAAACTTAAATAAAGGATAGGCACTGATGATCAACAATAACATTTCTATTAAATATATATAACCTAACATATTAAATTCTTTAATTTTTTCTTTATCAATCTTTTTTCTCATCTCCTCTATATCTCCTTTTATAAAATCGTCGAGAGATACATTGAAGATATTGCTAAGTATTATCAAACTTTTAATGTCGGGATAACTTTTATTTGTCTCCCAACTAGATATAGTTTGTCTAGAAACATATACTTTATAAGCTAGATCCTCTTGAGAAATGTTTTGTCTTTCCCTTTGTTTTTTAATTCTCGTACCAATATCCATTCTCTGCACCTCCGATAATATTTTATAAAAAACCTAAAAAATTGTCTGTCAAAAACTCTTTACATCAAAGCCTCATCGTAATTATAGCAACAAATAATAAACTTTTAAACTGATAAAAAATTTGCAAACAAAAATCTACATGCAAGTAGATTTCATTTTTTTCATCTAATACTGATTTAGACTAGTTATATATTATCCTTCCATTCGTGATAAAGTATAGCTTTTAAAACTAGCATACTATCTAGATTATCAAAACTTCTTTTTATGACATAACTGACAAATTGTAAAAATAACGTTGACGCGGGATTTACTTCGTCCATTATTGATTCAAAATATTGTACAGCAATATGTATTTCCTTTTTCCAAAATATCCACTAGTTTAAACTTTGTAGTATATAATAAATTATTGATTATCGCCTTGTATAGGTTTAAAATCTAAACGTCTTCCTTCATCGATAGACCTTAATTCTTCTTCTATATGGGACTGATCATATTCTTGATCTAAATCTTCTTCTATATGCACTCCTTGTACTTTAAGAGAACTTTGGATAAAAGCATCACTAGTTATATTTAATTTCTGCTTTAGTTTGTCAATTTCACTAGAGACCCTTTCTAAATTGCTATCTAGTAATGTTTCTTTTTCAGTTAATTTATCTAATGCACTTGTAAGACCTTCCATATGTGCAGACAATATGTCTAATTCTTTTATGATATCTTTATTAGACTTATATTTTTTACGTGTCTGTCTACTTTCTTTTATATCTTCTATACATCCCTTTTGTGAAGCGATAAGATTTTTAAATGTGTCACAACAAGCGAAAGTCGCTCCTGCCATTATAATAATAGAAAGCAACAACTTCAATGGACCTTTAAAAAGGTTATCAAATACTACAAGACATACTAATACATATAAACCTACAACCATTGATTCAGAAAATACATTAAGAATTATATGGACAATAGATTTAATTAATGTTAAATAATATCTGTTGTATTTTTTTAAATTAGATCTAAGTAAAGATGCATTTAACTCTTTTTCTGAAAGTTCATTTTTTACACCTCTTAAGTTTGAACTAATTTTTCTTTTTTTACTTAAAAGTTCATCTTTTTCTTCGCTTTTCTTTTTCA
>CAJUKM010000035.1:820-13793 GCA_910587535.1 uncultured Bacilli bacterium | reverse complement strand
AATTATAGTGGTGATAATATGGCAAATATATTGTCTCATATAAAAAGTGAACATCTGTTTGTAAGAATTATATGTTTAATAGTAGGATGTTTTTTTATAACGCTAATCTATAATTTATTTTTTGTCCCTAATAATATAGTAGCGGGTGGAGTTAGTGGACTAGCCATATTAATTAAAGAGCTTTTTGGTCTTAGTACGACTATATTTATAAATCTGAGCAATGTCATCTTGGTAATATTGAGTTTTATGATGTTAGGTAAAAGAAAGACATTTGATCAGTTAATTGGTTGTATAGTATATACTATCATGTTAAACATAACGGCGCCGATTGCCAAAAGTATAAATTTTACTTTTGAATCAGAGATGATAATGATTATTATAGCGTCAATTCTCTATGGAATATCAAATGGAATAGTTTATAGAGCAGGTTATTCGACCGGAGGTACTGACTTTTTATCTCAAATACTATCCGAAAAATTGAAAAAACCCATGACACAGATGAGTCTTATTTTTCAAGTTTGTATAATTACGGCGAGTACTATTGTGTTTGGAATACATAAAGTAATGTTAGCTATATTTATCATTTATGTATCGAATAGAATTACTAACGCTTTATTGTTTGGAGTTAGTACAAGTAAGATGGTCTATGTGGTATCTAAGAAATATGACGATATCGAAAATTTTGTCATACATGAAATCGATACCGGCGCAACGGAATTGAAAGTAGAAAGTGGTATATTTGGAAGAAAAAAAAGATTGCTTCTATGTGTAATCCACAACGCTCAATATCCAAGATTTAAACATGAAGTTTTATCTTTAGATAAGGATGCCTTTATATTGGCCAATAATTGTTATGAAGTCAGCGGAGGAAGAAAGTTTAACATTTTACCATTTTAGTGTAAAATGAAACTATTACCAATGAGAATAAATAGCATGTTATGGTATAATATTTGATATAAGGTGTGATTTGAACATGAGTTTTATTGAACTTCAAGAAGTGTATAAAATATATAAAAATGGCGTAACGGCAATAGCCGACATGAATTTAAAAATTAAAAAAGGCGATTTCGTTTTCGTCATCGGTCATACGGCTTGTGGTAAATCTACTTTGATTAAAATGTTATATAGAGAAGAGAAGCCTACTAAAGGAAGCGTATTAGTCGGTGGAGTAAACGTTGCGAAATTAAAAAATAGCAAAGTTTATAAATTGAGACGTAAAATAGGAATCGTTTTCCAAGACTATAAGTTGCTTCCAAAATTAACAGCATATGAGAACGTCGCATTCGTATTGCAGAGTTATGGATATAAGGAGAGCGAAATTAAGCCTAAAGTAATCGAAGCACTCACTAGGGTGGGATTAAAAGAAAAACTCAGAAGTTTTCCAGATGAGATGTCAGGTGGAGAACAGCAAAGGGTCTGTATCGCTAGAGCGATAGTCAATAAGCCCAAAGTTCTTGTTTGCGATGAGCCCACTGGAAACTTAGATCCAGATACTTCGAAAGAAATAATGAAAGTAATCGATACTATCAATAAAGAGATGGGAACGACTATAATTATGGCTACACACGATAGAGATATCGTAAATCGAATGAAAAAGCGAGTAATAGTCATAAAGGATGGAGTATTAGCTGGGGACTATGAGAAAGGAAGTTATAAAGTAGATGAAGCCCATTAGAATTTTAGCAAGAAGTATATCTAGTGCGTTTAAGAGCGTAGTACGTAATCTAAGCTTAAGTATTGCTTCAATTTCTTGTATTATAATAACTTTGATTTTAGTCGCATTTGCAATACTTTTAAGTGGCAATGTTAACAATTTTACAAAAGATATCGAAGGGGATTTAACGATAGTCGTATTCGCCAAAAAAGATATTACAGAAGAAGGAGTAGATGCGCTTAAAGCTAATATCGATTCTGTTCCAAACATCAAAGAAGTGGTCTATAAGAGTAAAGACAAGATAAAAGAAGATATGATGCAGGAAGATCCCACTTTTAATAGAATCATGGGAGAATGGAAAGACGAGGAAAATCCTTTAAAACCAGCATTCATCATCACAGTAGATAAAATAGAAAATATCGGAGAAACCGCTAGTACTATAGAAAACTTTGAACATGTCGATATGGTCAGATATGGCGAAGGAATGGTCGAATCATTAGTAGATATCTTCGATATAGTAAAAAAAGTTACATACGTTGCAGTTATTGCACTGATATTTGTAACAGCTTTCTTAATCAGCAACACTATTAAAATTACTATTTATAGTAGAAAGAATGAAATCGACATAATGAGACTCGTCGGTACTTCAAACGCAGTTATTAAATTACCGTTTTTATTCGAGGGATTTTTCCTTGGATTAATTGGAAGTATCATACCGGTGATATGTACTATCTATGGATATGTGTTCTTCTATGAGAAAATGGGAGGCGTAATGTTTACCGATATCATATCCCTCATTTCTCCATATAATTTTGTATTTAAAGTCAGCGCTGTCTTAGTATTATTAGGTGCGGTCGTAGGTATGTACGGCAGTTATAAAGCCGTTAGAAAGTATTTAAAAATATGAAATGTAAAATTATTAAAGGTATAGTTACTGTCGGAGTGTTAACTATCATGATAGTTCCTTGTTTTACTTATAAAAACGAGGTAGACGCCGTAAGTACTGCTAATACCCTGGGTGAACTAAAAAAAGAACTTCAAGACTATAAAGCTAAAAAGAGTAAAGCGCTTTCCGATAAAAAGAAAACACAGAGCGAAATAAATGCTAGTAAAAATGCTATCTCTGTTGCTCAAACTGAAATCAATACAAATCGTAGAAAGATTGAAGAAGCAAAAATCGCTATCGAAAAACTCAACGTGGAGATTAAAGAGACAGAAGAGAAGATAAAAGATGTCTTAGTTGCCCACGAAGTTACAAGTGGCGACAATAACTATTTAGAGTATATCTTTGGAGCAAGCAGCATATCAGACTTTATAATACGTTATAGCATGAGCGAACAGTTGGCTTCTTATAATGACGATCTCATCACTAGTTATGAGGGTAAAATAGAAGAAAATGAGCAACTTCAAATAGATTTAGCTAACAGGGAGAAGGATCTCGATAAAAAGATTTTAGATTTAGAAAAGGCAATCGATTCACTTGGAAATCAAGTAGATGCTTTCGATGAACAAGCTATTAAGTTCGAAGCTGAAGTCAAGTCTACACAAGAGTTAATAGACTTCTATGTATCACAGGGATGTAAGGATAATGAACAATTGTCTACTTGTGTCAAAGTAGTAAGCGATACAGGATTTGCTAGACCACTTAAAAAAGGGGTTCGTACGAGTAACTATGGATATAGATGGCATCCGACTCAAGGAGTATGGAAACTTCACAATGGAGTAGATATCGGTGGAAACGCAGAAGGCACTCCTGTCTATTCTATAGCGAATGGAATGGTCGGTAAAGTTCTTAAAAGACAGAGTTGTGGTGGCAATATGGTTTATATATATCATACTGTTAATGGAGTAAAATACACATCCACTTACATGCATTTACTAAATATAAACGTAAAAGTCGGCGATATGGTAACTAGTGAAACAAAAATAGGTTCAGTGGGAGGTACTACTACTTCTACTAGTCATGGCGGATATGATTCATGTACTACTGGTGCACATCTCCATTTAAGTCTAGCTAAAGGATGGTATGGTAAAGATTATCAGTCATATTCAACATGGATTTCTAAGTTACTCGATGCAGGACTTTCTAATTATGTAAATATTCCTCCTTATGGAAAATATTTCTATTCTAGAGTGTGGTAATTAGTGATTAAAAACTTACTTAATAATGGTAAGTTTTTTCTTTTATAAATATATAATTTGTGCTAGAATATACTTAATTTGAAAGGGATGTTCGAATGAGCTCACAAAAGAGAAAAAAAATATTAAGTGGAACAATTCTTACTATTCTATCAGTTTTGGCTGTAATTCTTGTGGCCCTTTCGATACATCTCTATTTAAAAAATGTCGATGTTAAAGCTAAAGAGATGGCTATGACATCCGACGTCATCTATGATTTAGATTTGGGCAATCTTAACACTGAAGGATTATATCATATAAATCTAAAAGAAGAGTTATTAAAACTCGTCAATAACGAAGAAGAAAAGGAAATAAATACGATTACCTGTCATATCGGGGAAGAAAATTTCGTGCTAGAGGTCGTCGTGAAAAAGGACGACGAACAAAATCAGTACATCGAAGTCGAAAAAATAGTCGAAGATCATTTCGGTGTCAATGCTAGAATCAGCATTCCGAATGTCGAAAGCATAGAATACAGAACGAGCACTAGTGGAGATGAAACTATAATAAAACTGAATACTGATAATGAATCTAGCTATTTTGCTATGACAGAGGGAACTTATTATATATTGGGTCAGGATATAGAATCGATTAGTTACATGGGAGATCATTTTTATTATGTATCTTATAATCCTAAGTATAAAGCTTTAAGGGAAGTAAATGAATGTACAAAAGAAGTAAAGGCTTCGATAAAGAATTTTAAGAATGCCGATTATTACTATAAGTATGGAAAGATAAATTTTCTAACGGATTTTTATCAAAAATTGTCTACTAAAACTTATACGGTAAAGGATAGATGTGAGGAACTCCAATCAAATTTAGGAAGTGAATAGATGAAATATAGGATTAAAAGAATATCTGAAGACACTTTAGATATTTTTTCGATGAAAATTGGTTTTAGTGATTCTTGTGGTATCGAAGATTTTAAATTGTTAATTAATGATGGCAGAGAGAATGAAAGAATTGTATCTTTCTATCAAAAATCTCCTAAAGTTTTTGGTATCAGATGGATCGATACTTCAGACGATAAATTGGGTTTAAATGAAGATGAATTTACAATCAGTTCTTCACTATTGGGAGATGAAGGTTTTAGCATGGCCATCGAAAGTGCACTTGAAAGGTTTCAAAAGTATCGATACGAAGATTATTGGCGTATAAATGCGATTAAAGAAGAAGCCGCTCATAATAAAAAAGTCGACATTTGTGCTGAGCGGACTATAGATACTTATAACAAAGAAAAACGTATCGTTTTGCCTACTAATTTTTCATATAGAGAACTATATAAATTTTTCCCTAGAAGAAAGAAGGATTTTGAAAAGGGCATCTCATTTAAAAACAAGGTATGCGATTTAGGCATTATTTTATCGTCTTTCGTCCTTTTAATATTAGGAGGCAGAATTGCACTTATGGATTTTCAGTACGCTTTTAATCAGCTACGATTACTTCTAAGTGCCTCAAGTTTTATTGGGTCTTTTGCAATTTTTAACTGGGAGAGGAAATTCTATAACGGACTTGTCAAAAAGAACTATGATGAGTTTAGAAGTGCATATGTACACGGGGTTAAATCTGCTTTAAAACAGGACCGAAGTAGGAAAGATGAAGCATTTATGGAAATATTTGATGAAATTCTTGAGTATATGCAAACGCTTTCAGATCGGAATTTTGATTCTCAAATAAAGAGCTTAGAAAAGTTGAGAAGCAGGTTTGAAAAATTAGTGTCTATCGTCGATAGAAATACTTTGGCTGGAAGGTTTGATATACTAGATAATTTTTTAGAAATAGAACGACAAGTTCATTGTCTTGAAAATAGCTTTGATACAAAAGTTGCGAGCAACGATGGTCTTACTTTAGAGTTATTTTATAAACATCTATCATTTTTAGGTTGTGATAGAAAGTTTTGTGAAAAAGATTGCCATCTTTCTATGTTGATCGATTGTTATTGTGAAATTTTAATATACCCCTATTCTGGTTGTAAACATGATTTAATTACAATAATAGAGGCTGCTGCATATTATTTGCGAACCATATTATTATATTCGAGTGAAGAAGCAAAGAGTGATGCGCAAAAAAGAGCTAGAGATATAGTAGAATCTATTACACTTAGTAGAGAATTGGAAAGAAAATGCGAAATTTTGACATCGTCTTCTGAAGTTTTAAAATCTTTATACTTTAGTGAAAATACCAAATTTGATTTAGGGAAGCAAATATCTTTAAAATAGGATTTGTAAAATAGTTTTTAATGTGTTACAATATCGATGTAATTTGTTATGAAAGCGAATCACAGTAGGGCATTTGATTTCTTTTTAGAGAGTGATCGTATGGTGAAAGATCATAGAAATCTTATACGACGAATTTCAATTCGCAAGAGCAAAAACGTAGTTAGGGCGTTAACCTAAAAATAGAGAGCTAGAAAATCTAGAAGATAGGTGGTACCGCGGAAATTTATCCGTCCTATCGTACTAGGTTTTTTTTGATGAAAGGAATATCTTTATGAAAGAAAAACAAAAAGAATTATGGGCCAGTTTAGATGAAGCTTTGAAGATGGCTTTAACATTAGAAGAAGTAGGCAGTATAAAAACTGAGTATTTAGGAAAAAAAGGAAAGATCACCGAACTATCTCAGCTTTTAAAAACCATGAGTCCTGAGGAGAAAAAAGATTTTGGTAAAGAACTAAACGAAATTAAAAATCATGCCGAGGAAGCAATCGCGGAAAAAATCGCCGAAATAGAATCTCGCCAGTTGAGCGACAGATTAGAAAAAGAAAGGATCGACATCAGTCTTCCAGGTACAAAAATTGTAACTGGATCTCCTAATATGTTAGAAGGATTAATCGAAGGATTAGAAGAACTATTCTTGAGTATGGGATACGACGTAGTAGAAGGACCAGAAGTAGAAAAAGATCTATATAATTTTGAACTTTTGAATCTACCTAAAGGACATCCCGCTCGTGATGCCCAAGATACGTTCTATATAAAAGACGAAGAACTACTTCTCAGAAGTCAGACGAGTCCAGTTCAAATTAGAACGATGTTAGCGAATTCAGAGAAAGGCCCTATTAGGATAATATGTCCCGGTAAAACCTATAGACGTGATGATGACGATGCGACACATTCACATCAGTTCACTCAAATGGAAGGTCTTTTGATCGACAAAGATATAAGTTTAGCCGACTTAAAGGGAACCTTCGATGTCATCGCAAAATATATGTTTGGCGATAAGGTTAAGACTAGGTTTAGAAGTTCTTTCTATCCGTTTACTGAACCTAGCGTAGAACTAGATGTCAGCTGTTTTAACTGTGAAGGAAAGGGATGTCCTATTTGTAAAAACACTGGATATATAACTGTAGGCGGCGCTGGAATGGTTCATCCAAAAGTTCTTAAGAATTGCGGATACGATCCAGATGAGATGTCAGGTTTTGCGTTCGGATTTGGAATAGAGAGAATTGCAATGCTCAAATATGGTGTTACCGATGTTAGAACTTTTTATATAAACGATTTGAGAAACAATTCAGATAGGAGGGATGTATAATGATGAGAATAAGCACTAATTGGTTAAACGATTATGTTGATATAAGTGGCGAGAATCTACACGACCTAGCCGAGAAGATCACTAACGCTGGAGTCAATGTCGAGACAGTCGAAGAATATAACACGCCTAATCTCGTAGTAGGACAAATCTTAAAGATTGAGGATCATCCAGATTCTGACCATCTCCATGTTTGCCAGGTCGACGTAGGTGACGCAGTATTACAGATAATATGCGGTGCTAAGAACTTAGAAAAAGACATGAAGGTAATCGTTTCTAAAGTCGGCTGTGTATTGCCAGGTGATCGTCTAATAAAACAGAGTGTCATGCGTGGAGTGGAATCTAATGGAATGCTCTGTGCGCTATCTGAACTAGGACTAGAAGAAGATAACGAAGAAAATTATGCAAAAGGAATACACAAGCTTCCAAGTGATGCACTAATCGGTTCGAATCCATATCACTATTTAGGGTTAGACGATATTATCTACAATTTGGACTTGAATCCGAATAGAGAAGCAGATTGTACAAATCATATCGGATTCGCCTTTGAGGCAGCAAGTGTACTCGGGAAAAAAGTGGAGTATCCAAAGACAACTTGTAAATGTATAGATAGAGATATAAGTTCTGAATTAGAGTTAGAAGTTAACACCGATAATTGCTCTATGTATAATGCTCGAAAAGTACAAAATGTGGTAATCAAAGAAAGTCCAGATTTTATAAAAGAACGACTTACTAACTGCGGAATGAGATCTATAAATAACGTAGTCGACATAAGTAACTACATAATGCTCGAATATGGTCAACCTCTCCATTTCTTCGATGCCGATAAATTAGGAAATAAGATATCAGTAAGAATGGCAAAAGATGGGGAAGTTATGACTACTTTAGACCATATAGAAAGAAATCTTACTCAAGAAGATATAGTCATCACCGATGGCGAAAAGCCTGTATGTATAGCGGGAGTTATGGGAGGACTCAATAGTGGTATAGATGATGATACAAAAAATGTAGTTATAGAAGCTGCTATATTCGATCCTCTTAAAATAAGATATACCTCAAAACGATTAGATTTAAAAAGTGAAGCTAGTAGAAGATATGAACACGGATTAAACTATGAGTACACTTTGATGGCTCTCGATCGAGCATGTTACCTTTTACACGAATATGCCGATGCAGAAGTGCTAAGTGGAACTTTGAGCCATGACACAATAGACAAAAGTCTCAAAATAGCCAAAGTTACTTTGAATAAAATAAATACTCTACTAGGACTTCAGATGACTTTGAAGGACGCTAAAGAGGCGTTAGATAAACTTCAATTTCCATACGAAGTTAAGAATGAAGAGTTTACAGTTACTATTCCAAACAGAAGAAACGACGTTGCTATGAGAGAGGACTTAGTAGAAGAAATAGGAAGAATATATGGGTTTGATCACATAATCGGCAAATTGCCTAAACTCGATGGGAAAAGAGGTATTTATACAGGAAATATTGGCTTGCGTAAATCAATTTCCAAAAGGCTACGTAACCTAGGATTAAACGAAACTAGAACGTATACTTTGATCAGTCCAGAGATGGATAAAAAATTTACTTATGGAAGAAAGGATTCTATAGTTTTACTAAAACCAATGAGTCTAGATAAAAGCATTTTAAGACAGACCTTGATCCCTTCACTATTAAATGTCTATGAGTATAATATTTCTAGAAATCGTAAAGACATCAATATCTATGAAATAGCTAATACGTATAGCAACGTCGATAATGAAGAGACAAAACTTGCCATCTTGATGTCTGGAGAGTATATGACTAACGAGTGGCAAGGACTAAGAGTAAGAGCTGATTTTTATATTCTTAAGGGCATTGTCGAGAATTTGCTTACTTATTTAGGTTATCAAGGCAGGTACTCTTTTAGTGAAGCTGAGAGTGTTCCCGATATGCATCCAGGTGCTACAGCTATAATAAATATAGATAATCGACCAATCGGATATATGGGACGTGTCCATCCGTCTATTTCAAAGAAAGAAATCTACGTATTGGAAGTATCGTTTACTGCGCTTGCTGAAAAGAAAACGAGACCGTTTAAATTTAAAGCCCTAAATAGATATCCTAATGTAATAAAAGATGTCGCATTCGTAATGCCAATTAGAATGAATTCTCAAGTAGTCGAGAAAGAGATTAAGAAGAGCGCTGGTAAGCTTCTTAAACAGATAGATGTTTTCGATTTATATGTTGGAGAAAACATCAAGGATGAAGAAAAATCTATTGCGTATTCTTTGACATTTGAAGATGACAGTAGAACTTTAACCGCTGAAGAAGTAAACGATCTGTTCAATAAAATAATAGATGAAGTTTGTTCAAAACTAGATTTGAGCATTAGAAAATAGAATGTCATTCTGCCATTCTATTTTTTTGCATAGTAAATGTATATTTTGCTATAATTATAGAGGAAGCAACCCATAATTTACGGATAAACAACCGCAACTTGGTAGAACGCAACCAGAGTTCTATGATATATTTTAAAGCATGAAGAGGTGAAAAATATGAGTTTTAATGAAAAACTTCAATATTTAAGAAAAGAGAATAAGTTAAGTCAAGAACAACTAGCAGATATGTTAGATGTCACAAGACAATCGGTTTCTAAGTGGGAATCTGGCACGACATATCCAGAGATGGATAAGTTGATAACTATGTGTAAGATATTTAAATGTAGTTTAGATGATCTGACAAACGATGAAATAACAGAAATCAACGTGGAAAAGAAAAATGTAAACATGATTAACGGGATAATTTCAAATGTTTCAGAGATTATAAACAAGACGGTTGAAATGATAAAATCGATGAAGCCTGGACAGATAATAGCAATGATCTTTTCTCTATGGGCTTTAGGATTTTTGTTGATGGTAATTAAAATTCCGTTCATATACATCGAAGATGGATTTTATTCTGTAGTATCAAATATACCGAACACTCAAGTAGTAGGATTTGTATCTGGATTGTTCAATTTTATATTAGATATCATATTTGTAATTTTATATATATTGGCTCTAGTTTATATTTATAAGGTGGCTTTTTTGGACAAATATGAGTTTAATCATAGTGAATCTAGCGATTCTAAATTCAAACAAAATGAATCGACAAGTTCTCAAGAAAGCAATAAAGAAGTTAAAATAGTCGACAATAATAAACAAAAAGACAATTCTATATTTACTTTTCTAGGAAATTTGGTCATGTGCTTTATACGTTTTTTAGTAGGATGCTTTGCTCTACCATTCGTGTTCACACTCGTCATGTTGTTCGGCGTTTTAGCGGTTTCAGTATATCTGTTTTTCCACAAAATAGTTTATGTGGGAGTATTTCTAAGCGTATTCTTTTCAATAATTTTAAACATTTGGTTTATCGAAACGTGTGTAGTGTTTGTGTTTAATAAAAATGCATCCTTTAAAAGGTTGTTATGGACATTTATCATCGGATTATGCGGTTTAGGAATGGGCTTTGGAGTATTTACTTTAGAATTGAGCAGTGCTACTTTTGTCAACGATCTTCCTATCGATATAGAAAAGACTAAGGCAGAAGAAATATTCGATATGTCACCAGATATCACTTTTAGAAATATCGATGGATATTATAATATTGTCGATTATGAAGTAGACGAAAGTCTTAAGGATAAAGTAGTTGTAAGTGCATCTTTTTATGAAGATAATCGCAATATAATTATTAAGCAAGATGGCTATTATATAGATTTTCAAACATATTACGGTAATACTATAGGGATCAATGAGAAATATAGAGATTTGCTAATCGATTCTTTAAAGAACAAGCGTTTTTATAATTTTGAAAAATTTAGATTTGTCGACATCAAAATTAAAAGTAGCAAAGAAAACATCGATACTATTAGCCGTAACAATTCAAAATATATTCAAGAAGAACGGTTGAGAGATTGTTACTATCAAGAAAAGACAATAGATGAATATGAAGATCTGATCGATGAATATCAAGAAAGAATAGAGACGCTAAACGAAAGAATAGTCGAATTAGAAGAGTATAAGAATAGAGTAAAAGATACTGTAGGCGAATAGTCTATTTAAGATTTAAAAATCCAATCACATCGATTGGGTTTTATTTAATTTAAATCATAGAAACTATTTTTCATTTTTAATATATTTATAAAATAGTGAAGTATATGTAGAATAGTCACAGTGAAAAAGCTTATTTATTTCTTCGATTATGATATCATTCTGTTCTAAAATTATGGCGTATACTAAAAAATCTTCCCATAGAACTATCTGGTCTTTATCGTAGTTTTTTAAATTACTAAAATCGTGTATAAAGTTTTGTAGAGCATGAATATAATTAGTCTTTTCTTCACATAGTTTAGTACGTCGATATTTGCACATTTTACTGGCATAACCGAGCATGAAAGAGGATACCTTTTTATAAGTCATCAATAGATTACCTACTATCAATACTACATCCAATATCTTTTGAAGTACTAAGTCTTTAACAAAAAATATATTGAGTATAATTATTACAGTCGAGAGGAAGAAGAGTCCAAGTATTAAAGCCGCATTTTTTAAAATTATTTTTAATGGGTGTTTATAGTATTCGTTTTCTACAATATATTTTTTGGTTTGGAGGTCTTTATAGGTGTAATTCTTATATGCCTCCAAATAACCTAAATCTTTAGTTTTTAAAAATTTTAAAAAGCATTTATCTTTTTCTGTTAAATTCAAATTATCAGCTATATTAATTTGTCCATCATTTATATCTAAGTATTGTTTATTTTGATACCAAAGGATTGTTGCTGCAACATCTTTCTCATCTTCGATGTTAAGGTTGGCTAAAATGCTTATTTCGAAGGGCGTTAAATCTCCTAAAATTTCTCTATAATATAAAATGTCTTCAGTAGAATTATAAGTCAGGTTATTTTTTTCGACTTTTTTAATGGTTAATCTTATTCCAAAGTAGATTGTTAACTGAGTTAAGATCGATGGTATCGAGCAAATTATTAAAACGATTAAATTAAATAATGTATCATTTGTACTTGAAGTATAATTTAATTCTTTTTCAACCGTATTAGATAATAGAGTATATATTAGTGATACCGCAATGATAATCAATATTGCAACGATATCTATCAATGTCCATTTGTTATATTTCTTACTTTTTATCATCTTTTTCATTTTAATCATCTCTTTTAAATGCTAACACAAGTATCTATTATTTAACAGTGTAATTGTAAGTATCATTTTATACTTTTCTTACCTAAAATAAAGATAGCCAGACAAAACAAATTGACAAATTAGCCCATAAGTAAATAATTTAAAAAGATAATGGAACCGTAGCCAAGTGGTAAGGCATCGGTCTGCAACATCCTTACCTTAATCTTTAAATATAGACAAACAAACCCTTTGTTTTAGGGCTTTTTTAATGTTGAAAAATGACATTTTTAAGTGGTCGTGACGTATTTGTGACGAATTGATTCAAAATATTTCAAATTAATATACGAAATAAAACAAGATATATCACCTATTTAATATTAAATATTCTAGAAAGATTATATTTTTTTTTATTATTTATTGTATAATATGCTAGAAAAAGAGCTAACAATATTAAAATAAT
>CAJUKM010000035.1:564-810 GCA_910587535.1 uncultured Bacilli bacterium | reverse complement strand
GACGCTCTTCCGATCTAAAAGAATTTCAAGGAAAAGCAGTCTTAAATGATATAAGTTTAGAACTACCAAGTAAAGGATTAATTTTGCTATCCGGGCAAAACGGTTCAGGTAAAACTACTCTCTTAAATATAATCGGTGGATTAGATACTCCGACAAGTGGTTACATTGAAATTGATAATAAAAAATTATCTTTAAAAGAGAAGGATCTTTGTAAATATCGAGAGGAATATATAAGTTATATATTTC
>CAJUKM010000035.1:0-554 GCA_910587535.1 uncultured Bacilli bacterium | reverse complement strand
AGAATATAAATATAATTGGGAAATCTGATAGATTTGAAGAAATAATAAAAGTTTTAAAACTAGAAAATATTATGAATCAAAAGGCAAAAAGTTTATCAGGGGGAGAAAGACAAAGAGTCGCCATAGCAAGAGCTATTACAAAAGATTCTAGTATAATATTAGCAGATGAACCAACAGCTTCAATAGACGCCGAATCTAAAGACATAATATTAAAGTTACTGAAAGAGTTAAGTAAAAGTAGATTAGTAATTTTAATATCACATGATAAAATAGAAATATCCGATTTTGAAGACGAAATAATATATTTAGATCAAGGTAAAGTTAAGATCGTAAGGAAATCAAGTGTCAGTGATTCTGCTTTCAAAATCAGCAATAAAAAAACAGCATATAATTTTGACATTTTAAATTTTGCTAAAAATAACTTCATTGCTGACAAAAAGAAAACTGTTAGAAATAGTATTTTATTAATGATTACATTTTTACTTTTACTTTTAATATCCTCTTTATCAAGTCTTGATTTTAAAATGCTGTTAGTAGATACTTTAAAATTAGAA
>CAJUKM010000034.1 GCA_910587535.1 uncultured Bacilli bacterium | reverse complement strand
ATTTTTTCATTTACACTGGCATCACTCAATTCCGGTTTCATTTTATAATATAGAATATGTAATTTTCCATTCTTTTTCATTGTCTCATTAAATTCTGCATGGTATAATAAATCGAAAATTTTTAAGAGGTGTGTTCGATGGATAAGTTAAGGTTTATTTTTAAAAGTGATGAGGAAGTAGTCATAGATAAAACCGTCGAGTATAAAAAAACAGACGAATGTTTCTCTTTTTCATTAGATAACGTATCTTATAAAATCAAGTTGGGAGATAGTGTCGAGTTTCAGAGGGAAACTCAGGAAGAGATATTTAAACTCCGAAAGGATGAAAAAAGGAGTGAGGCTATAATCACTTTAAAGAATGAAAGACTCAAATTCGATATAAAAGTAAACAGTTTAAGTTATGATATTGTGGATAAAAAGTACACGATTAAATATAATATTGAAAGTACAGAAGGAAGCTATAAAACTATTGTGATAGAGTTCGTATGATAAGTAGTTGACATAGGTGCGATTATATGTAATAATTTGGTACGAGTAAATTTAATGTAATATCCAACTTCTAGTTGAAAGCATATAATAATTTGATATATGGAGGCTATTATGAAAAAAATAGAATTGACTGAAGAAGAATTAGAGATGATGAATTACGACGACATCGCTCATATAATTCTCGAAAACAACGGAAAAAAGATGAAGATAACCGATCTTTTTAAAGAAGTAGGTAAGCTTTTAGGAATGGACGATGAGGAGTTCCAATCTCACATAGGAGATTTCTTCGAACTTTTGAGTACCGATAAAAGATTTATAATGTTAGAGGACGGTTACTGGGATTTAAAGATCAAGCACAATAAGGGAATGGAAACATTCGAAGATGACGACGAAGAGGATATCGTTTTAGAAGATGAACAGAGTGTTGTTGAAGAGGACATTTTCTCAGAGGATTCTGCTAAATCAGAAGATGACGATGTCGAGGAAGATGATCTATCCGAATTAGTCATAGTCGACGATATAGAAGACGAATCTAACCTATAGGGAGTGTGAACTCGATGGATGAAAGACTTAAAATTATTAAAGATAAGTATTTAGAGCTGGAAAGGTTATTAGCTGATCCAGAGGTTTTAGGTGACTTTCAGAAACTTAAAGAACTCTCTAAACAAAAAAGCGATCTCGAAGAGACCGTAATAAAATATGACGAGTATAAAAAGTGTTTAAGCGACCTCGAAGATTTGAATGCCATGAAAAACGATTCAGAAATGGGCGAGATGATCAGAGAAGAGATCGAATCTCTGGAGGTTTTGCGCGATAGACTATATCATGAAATAGAAATATTGTTGATCCCTAAAGATGAAAACGACGGGAAGAATATCATAATGGAAATTCGTGGAGCAGCTGGCGGAGATGAAGCAAATATCTTTGCTGGAGATCTGTTTAGAATGTATTCTTATTATGCAGATAAGCAAGGTTGGAAGATAGAAGTCATCCATTCTGTCGAGGGATCTAGTGGAGGTTATTCACAGATCGAATGTATGATTAAGGGCGAAAGCGTATATTCGAAGTTAAAATATGAAAGTGGATCTCACAGAGTACAAAGAATACCTGCAACGGAAACACAGGGTAGAGTTCACACTTCTACAGCTACTGTACTCGTAATGCCTGAAGTCGAAGATGTAAGTATAGATATAAACGAATCTGACATAAAAATGGATGTATACCACAGCAGTGGAGCTGGAGGACAATCAGTAAATACGAGTAATTCTGCAGTAAGACTTACCCATGTTCCAACAGGTGTAGTCGTCACTTGTCAAACTGAGAGAAGCCAAGTTAAGAATCGCGAACAAGCGATGAAGTGGTTGAAAATTAAAATTAACGACGAATTAGTTAGAAAACAGGAAGCCCAGATGGGAATGGAACGTAAGTCAAAAATAGGTACGGGAGACCGTTCAGAGAAGATTAGAACTTACAACTATCCACAAAACAGAGTTACGGATCATAGAATCAACTATTCTATAATGGATTTAGAAAAAGTTATGGACGGTTATTTGGATCCTATTATAGAAGCTCTAGTTACTGAGGATCAAAGGCTTAAACTAGAAGGATCAAATATAGATGGGAAATAAACCCGAATTTATTTCTGACTTAGATTTTGATCTTTTAAAAAAGAAATATCCAAATAGTAGCGATTTAGAGAGTACACTTGATAAAATTAAGAACGATTATCCTGTACAATATTTAATCGGCAATGTCGAATTTCTCGATAGTACGATTTTAGTCGATGAAAGAGTTTTAATTCCTAGGTTTGAAACAGAACTCTTTATCGATAAATTGATTACATATATTGTACAATATGGACTAATCAAAACAAACATAATCGATCTATGTACAGGAAGTGGTTGTATAGCAATTTCTCTAAAGAAAAGATTTCCTGATAGTTTAGTCGTCGGTTTAGATAAGAGTGTCGATGCACTGGATTGTGCTCTAGAGAATTCTAAATACAATGACGTGGATATAATTTTAAAAGAGGGAGACATATTAAATGGATTAGACTTAGAAGAAAAGTTTTCTATAGTCGTAAGTAATCCGCCGTATGTATGTGCCGATGAGGAAGTAAGTCCTAATACAAAATATGAACCAAAAATGGCTCTTTATCCAGGGAAAGACGATATAATATTTTATAAAAAAATATTAAATTGGTGTACTTCATCTACTTTAGATAAGAGTATAATCGCGTTTGAAATTGGAGCTACGCAAGCTGAGCAAATAGTTACAGAAGCAGAGAAATCATTTCCAAATGCGAGGATCGTCGTCGAAAAAGATTATAACGGATTTGACAGGTTTGTGTATATTTTTAAAGGTATTGAATAAAATAGTAAGAAACACACCACTACATTAATGTAAAGGGTGTGTTTTTAAATGAAAAAATTAGCTATAATGATAATATTAGCCGGAATAGTAGTAATCGTTTCAAATTCAAACGAATATGTCGAAATACCAGCTTCATCTATTCGTATGAGAGTAATAGCAGGTTCGAATAGTGAAGAAGACCAAAGTCAGAAAAAGCTGATCAAGTCTTGGCTCGAAGAGAAATTATACGAACTTATTGCAGGCGAAAAAGATGAAGAAAAGATAGACGATATAATAAAAGAGAATAAAGAAGAAATAGACAATTCGATAAAGTCAAAAATGGCAGAGGCTAAAATAAATTCGAGCTATAGTTCTAATTTCGGATATAATTATTTTCCAGAGAAAGAGTTCAAAGGTTTAGTGTATAAAGCAGGTAATTATAAGTCTTTTGTCGTCACTCTCGATCAAGGTAAAGGCGATAACTGGTGGTGTGTTTTATATCCTCCACTGTGTCTTATAGATGAAGATAAGGACGATTATGAATATCATTTTTTAATAAAAGATGCTTTAAATAAATATAATTAATTGGTGATTCTCTTTGAACATAATAGTCATATTATTAATCGCTATATCATTAAGTATGGATGCCTTCAGTTTAGCTCTTTCAATAGGAACTTTAGGGTTAACTAAAAAAGAGATAATTACTCTTTCTTCGATCGTTGGAGCTTTTCATTTTTTTATGCCACTTATAGGAACAATGGTCGGTCGTATATTTGTCTCTAACGTTCATGTCGATGCAAATATCCTTGCCGGAATAATATTCATGTATATAGCGATCCAGATGTTTAAAGATTTTAAAAGTGGTGAAGAGGAAATATTTAAGTTATCATTACCTGGTATGCTGGTTTTTGCACTAGGCGTTAGTTTAGACAGTTTTGGAGTAGGATTCGCTCTACAGTTAAGTGGACCAGCTATCGTCAAGAGTTTTTTGGTATTCACAATAGTCAGCTCAATTTTTACGTTTTTGGGATTAAATTTAGGAAAGGTGTTGACCTCTTTGGTAGGAGAATATTCTATTTTGGTTGGAAGTTTAATGATGGCTACACTTTCGGTGTTAAATTTTTGCCATTTTCTGTTTTGAAAGTTGACTTTAGACTTTTTATAGAATATAGTTAAATTAGTGATATTATGAAAAAAATTAAAATTGTAGGAAATAGAGAACTAAAGGGTAGGATAGAAGTTAGTGGTGCTAAAAATAGTGTTGTAGCACTGATCCCTGCTGCTATAATGACTGAAGAAAAAGTGGAGATTTATAACGTTCCAAATATATCCGATACGGTAAACCTTAACAACATTATCGAATTGTTAGGTGGAAAGATAGAATTTGGAAATGGAATCTTAAAAGTGGATGGAAAAAATGTCAAAAGTATGCCTATTCCTGAAGAATTATCAGTCCCTCTTAGAGCTTCGTATTATTTTATGGGTGCATTGCTAGCCAGATGTAAACATGTAGAAATCTATTCGCCAGGTGGATGTAAAATAGGAAGTCGTCCAATAGATCTCCATCTAAAAGCTTTTAAGAAGATGGGCGTATCCGTAATAAAAGAAAAAAATAAATTTGTGTTGCATGCCGATGATCTTCACGGTGCAAATATATATTTAGATATAGCGAGCGTGGGTGCTACTATAAATATACTTTTTGCGGCATCTATGGCAAGAGGCACAACTATTATCGAAAATGCCGCGATGGAACCAGAGATAGTCAACGTCGTTTCTTTATTAAACAATATGGGTGCTAGAATAAGTGGAGCTGGAACTTCTAAAATAACGATAGTCGGAGTAGACAGACTTCATGGAGCGAATATAGAGACTATTCCCGATAGAATTGAAGCTGGAACTTTTATGATGATAGGGGCACTCATAGGTAATCCACTTTGCATTCATAATATAATACCTGAACACGTAGATACCTTAATAGCAAAACTTAGAGATATGGGGGCTAAATATAAAATAGATGGCGATTCGATAATATTTGAGAAAGTTGAAAAGTTTTTGCCAGTAGACATCAAAACTCTCGTATATCCTGGTTTTCCAACAGATCTAGGTCAACCGATGGCAGTCATGTTAACCCAAGCAGCCGGGATATCGAATTTTGAGGAGACCATATATGAAAGCAGAAGTGGTCATTTTCCAGAACTCATCAAGATGGGTGCTACTATCGAATTTGATAAAATGTATGCTAAGGTAAGTGGACCTTCTAATTTAAAGGGAACCGAAGTAACTGCGACGGATTTAAGAGCAGGTGCCAGTCTCATAATTGCAGGACTCATTGCAGAAGGAACTACCAAAATATCCAACATTGAATATATTCTGAGGGGATATGAAGATATAGTAGAAAAATTGAAGGCGGTTGGAGCAGACATCGAAATAATCGACGAATAAAGAGATAAATTATTGCATTTTTATTATAATGTGATATAATACCAACAGATTAAATTTCTATGGCGGTGTTTCGTCATGGCGGAAGGAGATATATATAATGAGAAAGAATATCCATCCAGAATATAAAACATGTGAAGTATCATGTGACTGTGGAGCAAAATTTACTACTAAATCTACTAAAGAAGAAATCCACGTAGAAGTATGTAGCGAGTGTCATCCATTCTATACTGGTGCTCAAGGAAAACATAAGAAAACTGGTAATGTTGAGAAATTCAATAGAAAATACAATATTAAAGACAATGAAAATTAGTCTTTTTTATTTGTCTAAAGTTAGATTTAAAGGTAATTTGTGTGTTATAATATAAATGGTGAGTATAAGTGAGCAAAATTGGATACGTATTGAAAAGAATTAAGGGAATGAATTTTGGAAATTTTTTTAAGACAATCGATGAAGTACACGATAAAAGTGGCAAGTCAAAATTATTCTTGTTTTTCGATACAATAATTTGTGGATTTAAATATCAAGCTGGATATGTCGATTATCAGCTGTTTGAAATGTATAAGATGAACTCTAAAGAAAGAAAGACTATCATTACTCGGGGAATAAATAATGACCTCATGAAGAGGTTTAATGACAAAGAATATTTTAAATATTTTAACGACAAAGCCCTTTTCAATGAAAAATTTAATGAATATTTAAAAAGAGATTGGATATATCTAACAGATGATAATTTCGAAGATTTTAATAGTTTTTTAAAAAATAAAAAAGATATAATAGTTAAGCCAACAGTTGGATCTTGTGGAAAAGGTGTCGAAAAAATAAAAGTTTCCGAGTGGAAACCGATCGATCTCTATAAAAAACTATTAGAAGAGAATCAAAGGTTGGTAGAAGAGGTGGCCGTTCAATGTGAAGAGATTTCAAAGATGCATCCAAATAGTATCAACACCGTTAGAGTAGTCACTTTAAATGGTAAGGTCGTCGTAGCCTTTTTAAGAATGGGTAATTGCGGTTATGTCGTAGACAATTTTAATCACGATGGGCTAGTTGCCCCCATAGATATAAAAGATGGAAAGATAAAATATATAGCAATAGATAAAAAACATAACGAATATGATATTCATCCATATACAAAGCAAAAGATATTAGGGCTTGAAATTCCAAAGTGGACTCAAATTGTCGAACTTTGTGAAAAAGCTTCCAAAGAGATCCCAGAAATAGGTTATATAGGGTGGGATGTATGTGTGGGAGAAAAAGAGCCATTTTTAATCGAGGGCAATGAATTTCCTGGACATGATCTATACCAACTACCGCCACATCGTGATGGAAATACCGGATTATTGCCTTTGTTCTTGGAAGCAATTAAAGGAGAAGATGAAAGATGAAACTCATAATAGGAACAGATCATAATGGAGTAGAGATAAAAAGAGAATTGCTAAAAAAATTAAGTGGAGATTTTGAAATAATCGATGCTAGTCCAGAAAATACACCGACTGACGATTATCCAGATTTTGCATTTAAAACTTCGAAATTATTATTAGAAAACGATAATGCTTATGGAGTTTTGATATGTGGCACAGGAATAGGGATGTGTATTGCTGCGAATAAAGTTAAAGGAATTAGATGTGCTTTAGTAACAAGCGGACGTACGGCTAGGTTAGCTAGGAGAGACGACGATGCAAATGTCATAGCACTAGATTCGACGATGAATATAAAAATGATGGAAGAATGTATAAGATTATTTGCCTCAACTTCTTTTTGTCTCGAAGAAGAAAAATATGAAAGAAGATTAAAAAAAGTAATAGATTACGAAAATGGAGCATATGATGAATTATAAGTTAGTAGTCTATGCTTTGTCGATTCTATTCGTCACTTTCGGAATGTCGAGTTTAGATTTGAATAGATTCTTCAAACAAGGGAAAGTAGTAGAAGCGAACTTATTTGCGATTTTGGTCATATTGGCTTTGTCCGAATTAGTGAGCAGTTTTATTATAAATTTTTTGGAGGTCAGCAAAATACTATAATGAATAATAAAAAACTCTTAGTTATAGCAGTTATGATGATTCCTTTTGTAGTAATTAGTTTTTCTTTTGATAAAGGGGAAACTAATTTTATTTTGGATAATAATTCTAATGACAAATTGGAAAGCACATCGAAGGATGACGACGAGATAATTTCTGGCGTTACCTATGCTCCTTTGGAGATTAGAGTTTTAGTTAAAGGCCAAGTCCAAGAGATGGAATTAGAAGAATATATAATTGGCGTAGTCGCTGGAGAGATGCCTGCGAGTTTCGATATGGAAGCACTCAAATCGCAAGCGGTAGCTAGTAGAACATACGCTCTATATAAAAAGAACAATTCTAATGGTATATACGATTTGACCGACAATACAAATTCACAGGTTTATATAAGCAAAGACGACATGAGAACAAAATGGGGGGATGGATTCGATAAATATTATAATCGCGTCAAGACATCTGTCGAAGAAACTAGTGGAAAAGTTCTCACTTATAATGGCGAAATTATCGAAGCATTTTATTTTGCGATGAGCAGTGGCAATACCCAAGAAGCTAGTACTGTATTCAATGAGAGTAGAGATTATTTAAAGAGTGTAGAATCTAAATACGATAATAGCAGTTTAAAAAATTATGAAGTTTCAATAGAATTACCAATAACAGAATTTTTATCTAAGTTATCTCTTACTTGTCAAAATCCACAGATAGATTATATTAATTATAATGATACAGGTCATGTCGAAAAAATCAGTGTCTGTACAAAAGAGTTTAAGGGAACATACTTTAGAACTCTTCTAGAACTTAGAAGTACTAATTTTACAATAACTATTGGAGAAATTGTTAGTATAACTACAAAAGGATATGGACATGGAGTTGGGATGAGCCAATATGGAGCGAACGGATATGCCTCTATCGGATACACTTATGAAGACATATTGAAACATTATTACACAGGAGTTAAAATTACAGATATAAAAGATGTATAAAAAAAAATATATTACCCAAAATTGAAGTAGAAGGGGAATATACAATGAAAAAGTTGAAATTAAAAAGTTGGGTAGTACCTGCATTATATGCAATAAGTTTAAGTGTAATTTTTGTAAGCGTTATCTTTATAGGCAGAGCTGTTACTCTCGATTATGAAGCCGGACCAAGCGTCAACTATGTTCCAAAGGATTTCATCGATGACGATACTACCAGTGTCGTAGAGATAACTAATGAGACAGTAAATCATCCTTACCTTTTAGAAGGCGTAACTGTTGCAAAAGATTACTACGATAGAAAAGGTAGTGAAGAGAGTCAATTAAAGTCTTTGATATATTATAAAAATACATATATGGAAAATACGGGAGTTCTATATACTAATGTCGAGGCATTTGATGTCGTCAGTGTACTCGATGGAAGCGTTACTAGTATAACTAAGGATGAGATCTTAGGTAACGTCGTCGAGGTAACACATTCGACTGAATTGATAACTATCTATCATTGTCTAAGAGATGTGTCTGTAAAAGTAGGGGACGCTATAAAACAAAACGACGTAATAGGTAAAAGTGGAAAAGTGAATATAGATAAAGGTTATGAAAATGCTCTTCTATTCGAAGTCAATTATAAAGGACAGATATTGAACCCTAACGAATTTTACAACATGAAAGTATCAGACCTAACTAAATAGGAGTTTTATATGAAAAGAGAAGATATTTTGTTATATATGACATCTAAGAAGACTTACGTATATTTAAAGCGATCAGATAAGGAGTATATTCTCGATGAAGATACTTCTCTTTTTTTTAAATTAGGAGAAATATCTAACGAGAAGATGTGTGAGGATTTTTTTACTGAAATCAGTTCCAAAATGAATTTTGGACTCTATTATTTAAAGCCTGATATAACTGTCTTATATAATGATGTCTGTAGTTGTGACCTAAAATTTTTGTACAGTTGTGCACTACGCGGTTTCAATTATAATCTGATCGACTTCGTCCCTTTATCGAAAGTCGTCAAAATTATCAGAGATGACGATAATACGGTCGTCTTTGATGATAACTATTATACTTTGATAGGAAGAGGTGAAAAAACTGTGAACGAAAGTAGTATCGATTTTGATCCAGTATTTATTGGAAAAAAAGGTACTGATCATATTCATTATGCCGATGAAGATCTAATATGGACTACGTTTAAATCTCATTTTACAAAAAGAAGGAGATATGATATCATTGATGTAGGAGATGATTAATGCATGAATATTTCAATTCACGGAGATCACGTCAAAATTACAGAGGCAATAAAGGAGTATATCGAAGAAAAACTCAGTAAATTATCTAAATTTTTCGATGAAAACGCCGATGTCGATGTCATAGTTAGAGTAAGAGTTAGAGGCATAGAACAGATCATTGAAGTTACTGTTCCTACTAAGTTATTTACTTTAAGAGCAGAAGAGAGCAATTCAGATTTATATGCTGCAATAGATTTAGTTCAAAAAAAATTGGAAGGTCAGTTGAAGAAAAATAAATCTAAATTGGCTAGTCGTTATAAAGATAAAAAAGGATTTGTAATCGCTAGCGAAGATTTTAAAATCGTAGAAGAAACTAGTTTAATAGCTCGTCGCAAAGAGATCGAATTTAAACCTATGGATGAAGAAGAAGCAATTTTACAGATGGAGCTTACAGAACACGATTTCTTCGTGTTTAAGAATTCTAAAGAGAAGTGTGTAAGTGTCGTCTACAAAAGAAAAGATGGCAAATACGGCATCATAAACGCTAGATAATACCATTCGGTATTGTCTTTTTTTATGAAAATTGTTAGTATAGAAAAAGCGCTTTATTAGGGAAGAAAAGTTTACTTTTCCTCTTTATTTTGCTAAAATAGTGGATGTGGAGGACAAAGAAAATGAACATATTAAAAAGTTTAGTAGATTCCGAATATAAGGAATTACAGAAGTTTAAAAAAATAGCAGATGCGATCGAAGCGATGGAGCCTGAGATACAGAAGTTGAGCGATGAAGAATTGGCTGCAAAGACGATCGAATTTAAAGAAGAGATTAAAAATGGAACTACATTAGATAACCTAATTGTACCTGCTTTTTCTGTCGCTAGAGAAGCGGCATACAGAGTAATCGGTGAAAAACCATATTACGTTCAGCTTTTGGGTGGTCTTGCAATCCATTTTGGAAATATAGCAGAGATGAAGACTGGTGAAGGAAAAACTCTTACCGAAATATTACCAGCATATCTAAATGCATTATCTGGTGAAGGTGTTCACATCATAACCGTTAACGAGTTCTTGGCACAACGTGACTCAGAGTGGATGGGTAAGATATTTAACTTCCTTGGATTGTCTGTCGGATTGAATTTGAGAGAGTTGAATCCAGAAGAAAAGCGTAACGTTTATAATGCCGATATAACTTATTCTACGAACAACGAAATCGGATTCGATTACTTGAGAGATAATATGGTTATAAGAAAAGAAGATCGAGTTCAAAGAGCATTAAACTTTGTCATAATCGACGAAGTAGACTCTATCCTCATAGATGAAGCTAGAACACCACTCATCATATCTGGTGGTAAGATGAATTCTAAAAATCTCTATATGGATGCGGATATAGCTGTTAAAAAACTCAAGGAAGAAGAAGATTATACGATTGATGAAAAGACAAAGAGCGTATCGTTAACCGAAGCAGGAAGCACTAAAGTTCAAGCATCATTTGGAATAAAAAATCTTTATGATGAAGAAAATACAGCTCTAGTTCACCATATAATACAAGCTTTAAAAGCAAACTATGGTATGAAAAAAGATGTCGATTATATGGTAAACGATCAAGGTGAAGTTGTCATAATAGACCAATTCACTGGAAGACTTATGCCTGGTAGACAGTTCAGTGAAGGATTGCACCAAGCAATAGAAGCCAAAGAAGGAGTCAACATAAACGAAGAGACAAAGACTATGGCTACTATCACTTTCCAAAACTTATTCAGAATGTATAAGAAGATTGCCGGAATGACTGGTACTGCTAAGACAGAGGAAGAAGAATTTAGAGATATCTATAACATGTACGTAATAAGAATTCCTACCAATAAACCAGTAGCGAGAAAAGATTACACCGATTTGATATTCTCTTCAGAAGCAGGGAAATATAGAGCTATTGTCGAGAAAATAAAGGAAGTTCATTCTACTGGACAACCAATTCTAGTAGGCACTATTTCTGTTGAAAACAACGAGAGGCTGTCTAAAATGCTGAAAAGAGAGAATATTCAACACGAAGTATTGAATGCCAAAAATCACTCTCGCGAAGCAGAGATTATCGCAAAAGCTGGTGAGAAAGGTGCTGTCACTATAGCTACTAATATGGCAGGTCGTGGAACAGATATCAAACTCGGAGAAGGTGTCGTCGATTTAGGTGGATTATATGTAATCGGTACTGAGAGACACGAGTCTCGTCGTATAGACAATCAGCTTCGTGGACGTGCAGGACGTCAGGGAGATGATGGAGCTAGTCAGTTCTTCGTATCCTTTGAAGATGATTTAATGAGAAGATTTGGAACTGATAAGATCCAAACGATAGTTAAAAACTTGGGCATTCCAGAAGATCAAGCTATTCAAAACAAAATGCTTTCTAATTCGATTCAAACTGCTCAAAAGAAGGTAGAAGGAAACAACTACGACATGCGTAAACATTTATTAGATTACGACAACATAATAAGTGAGCAGAGGGTCATAGTTTATAGAAAGCGTAATGAGCTATTAGATGCCGAAACTGAAAGAGAAATAGTTTTAGATACTTTTAGAAATCACATCTGCGATGTCGTCGAGAAACACATAGCACCAGAGGGCAAATTGACGAAAGATGACAATGAAGCTATAGTAGATTTTGTCAATAATAATTTACTACGAAAAAGTCGAATTGCTGTTGAAGATTTGACCTCTAAAAAAGTAGAAGACGTAGAAGATTATATTTATAATGTCGTTGCAAAAGAATATGAAGAGAAGGTTAAAGATTTCCCTCAGGAAGTCATCGACCAATTCGAAAGAATGATCTCTTTAAGAGTAATAGATGCAGCATGGATAGAACACATCACTACGATGGAGCACTTAAAAGAGGGAATTGGACTCAGAGGATATGCTCAAACAAATCCGCTTCAAGCTTATGCATTAGAAGGATATAATCTGTTCCAAAATCTATTGGAAAGTGTCGATCAAAACATTTCTAACTTCTTGTTAAAAGCTGAAATACAACAAAACATTGTAGAGAAGAAGCCAGCTCAAAAAGTTCAGATGAACGATGGAAAAGAAAAAGTTAGTTTTGGGCCTAAGAAGTCATCCAAGGTCGGTCGAAATGATCCATGTCCATGTGGGTCTGGTAAAAAATACAAACAATGTTGCGGTAAATAGGCATCAAACCCCCGTAAAATAAGGCTTTGCGAGGGTTTTTAATTTATCTAAAATCTTCAATATTTTAACAAAAAGTCGATTTAGATACAGTTTAGATACAGTAAATAAAGCAATTTTTGTGTTATAATAAAAAAGAGGTGGCAGTATGGATAGTCAAGTGAAAATATGTACCTTATGTAATAAAGCTAAACCTTTATCTGAATTTTACTATAGGAAAAAAGAACAAAGATATAGAGCTGAGTGTAAAGAGTGTGTTATTAAACGTAGTAAAAAATATGCAGAACAACACAAAGAGGAAAGGTTGTTATATCAGAAGCAATATAGAGATAATCATGTTGAAGAAAGAAAAGCATATAACTTAAAGCATAAAGAAGAAAATAGTGAAAAAAGAAAAATTTACTATATAGAAAATAAAAACAAAATACGTGAAAGGAAACAAAAACACTATCAAGAAAACCGAGACAAGGAGATAGAAAAAGCATTAGATTATTTTCATAATAATAAAGAAGAAAGGCATAAATATAATAAGGAATACCGAAATACACATAAAAAAGAATTAGCGCAAAGGCGTCGCAAATATAGAGAAGATATCATTTTTAAAATGAAAGATCAGGTAAGAAATCTAATAGGTGACAGTTTTAGACGAAGAGGTTATACTAAAAAAAGTCATACATATGAAATTGTTGGTATTGAGTGGGATGATTTTTATATATACTTATTAAAAACATTTAAGGAGACATACGGCACTGATTGGGATGGAAGAGAAAAAGTTCACATAGATCATATAATTCCATTAGCAACTGCAAAAACCGAAGAAGAAGTAATTAGATTGTGCCATTACACAAATTTACAATTATTAAAAGGTGAGGATAATTTATCAAAGGGAGATAATCTTGACTGGGAAATTGGAAAGTAAGGTAATACTATGAAAAAACAAATTGAGAATATTAGTATGACATATTTTATAAAAGGGAATATAATCGAAATTGACAGAGCAATTAATAAAATTGTTTATATAGAAGTATATAGTCCGCTTAAATATGGAAACAGAATTTGGAGTTTTTATGGAAGAGTGATTAATGTTACAAAATCTTTCTTTGAAATAATTCAATATTGTGATGGTTTTTTAGATAAATGGAGAACAGATCAAATATCAATTTATGAAAAAAATATTAAGAAGAAAAAATGGGCAAAAAAGAGTATAGTAAAATTGGTGGAAGTATCTACTAAGATAATAAATGAGGATGTTGAATACTATAATAATTAGATTTTTAGATACAGTTTTAGATACAGTTTGCTGATAATGCCGAGGGAAACCAGGGGAAGCCAAAAGCAAAAATGCACGAAATTGAGCTCTCTTAACGAGCCGAGGGAAGCAGTAAAGCCAAATTTTTTTGCCCTTGCGGTTCGGGAAAAAAGTACAAGCAATGTTGTGGAAGATAAAATAAGGGAAAAGTAAAAAATTAAAAAGGTAACAAATTTGTTGTTTGTCAACCTATTGAATAAAATGTGGACAAAATCCATTAAAATTAAAGGATGCCAGCAAAATAAAATTTGTTGACATCCTTTATTGTGGAAAAATAGTTAAAATAGATCGGAAGAGCACACGTCTGAACTCCAGTCACCATACGGAATCTC
>CAJUKM010000033.1 GCA_910587535.1 uncultured Bacilli bacterium | reverse complement strand
TATCCGGACTTCTCTTTTATCCGGACTTCTCTTTAGCTTCCCTCTAAATGTTGCCACCTCGCGGACCATCTTGTCAAGAGTTTTTACTAAAGTTTTGAAAGTTTTTTATAGGTTTAGCCTTACTACTTTCTATTTAATAATCTACCACTTTTCGAGTACTTTTTCAAGAGCTACTATTTCTATTTAAAAAAGATAAAAGCTGTTTTCAATAACTTTTATCTCCTCTAAAATTTTTATATAGAAGTCCCATCTTCTCTATATGGATTATTGATTGTTCCGTCTCCTATCAAGGTTTTTACGTATTCTGGTTTCAGATTGATGACTGGAGCGACTCCTAGAGCTGTTCCTTTTACACCGTAGTAATGAAGTGTTCCGCCACTTTGTACAATAAATGAGTAAACAATACCATTAAAATAACCCGGAGAAAGTAACCAATATCGTAGTCCTTTGTAAAGATAATATTTTGGACTCGCTTTATCGTATTTGCCACTTCCCGCTGCAACCACTTCATCAGCTGTGATTAGACCTACTGGATATGTCAAATCTCCATTTCCTAATTCTTCATCACTTACTGTAAATGCATCATTCTTTTGTGGACACTTGAATGACGGTTGAGTTAATATCGTCTGCCACGGACCACCAATTCTTGATGTTATCCCGTAAGCTGTATAATTTTTAGCATATCCTAATCCAGTATCATCCGACCAATTTGTTAATGACCTTCCAGGAGTAGATCTATCATTGCAAAAAATTACATCTGCTACCCTGTCTCCTAAATTCTTATCTTCTATATTTGTCTTATACCACGAATCTACTAATGTCTTTATATTTGAATTTGTTTCATTAGTTTGAGCTTGCTCTTTTGAGATACTTGCTTCACCTTGAATACCACCATACATCCAGCCTGCATACTTTGTATCATTATCTTTAGCATTAAATGCTTTTTCTTTATATGCTAATCTATCTTCATTTGATATTCCATTCTTATGTCTTCTTGTTCCATCATATATAATTCTAAGACTTCCATCTCCATTTATTCTTATGATTCTCCAATAGAAGTCTCCGAATTTTATATAGTTATTCTCCACTGCTCCTCGATAATAATAACTCGTACCATAATCGTCTTCCATTGCATACACGCCTTCATCAGTCGTTGCAGGATCGGCAAAATTTGGCGTTCCTTCATTTACAGTAAGAATTAACTTTTTTAATATTTCTTTGGAAGGATCTATCGCGTCTCCTATTTTAAATTTGCTTGCAAATATTGCATCTATATCACTGTTTTGATTTATATCTAAATCGTTAAATGTAATCGTGAGTTTATAATAATAAGTCTCGTCAACTGGTATCGTAATATCCCTTGCTAAATTTTTATCCTTTAGAGTCTCAGACTGAGGTACATTTGTACTAACAGTTTCAACTGGCATCCACTCTCCATCAGCTTCTGTTTTATATTCTAATCTATACGATAGAGATTCCTCCATATATGTATTAATCATATCATTAAATAATAAATTGGTCGTAACATCTCTAGTACCTGTATTTTTTATTTTAAATTCTTTTGTTATACTTTCACCTAATGAAAGATTAGCATTTATTCCATCAGAATTGTCTTCAAATACTAAAGCTAGTGTTCCAGTTGTTACTGTCAACTCTTGCTTTTCCTCTCTACCTAAATTAGTCATAAAGTAGGCATATGTTCCCAAAGTACTTGCTAACACCAATGTTAAAGCAAATAATATAAAAATTGTTATTCTCTTTCTTTTTCCTTGCATACAAAAAGCCCTCTCCACAGCCGATTCTTCTTTAGCTTCCCTTTTGCCACCTCACGGCATCTCTTGTCAAGGATTTTTGCTAAAGTTTTGAAAGTTTCTTTATAGGTTTGTCCTTACTACTTTCTCATGACAAGTATACCATGATTTTCTTCTATTATCTACCACTATTCGCAGACCTTAAAATCATTAAAACAAAAACAAAAAGATCTTTTATTCTTGAAGATCTTTCTGTTGTTTTTTATATTCTTTACAAGTCTTATCTAATTCCTTAAATAATTTATCTATTTCTTTCTGAGTTTTCAATCTCGCACCACTGGCATGAGCATGACCCCCACCATTAAATTTTGATGCCACCTCATTTATTGCTGGTCCTCTACTTCTAATATTTATTTTATGCATTTGCAGTTTTTCATCATAAGATACTAAAGCCCAACAGAGTATTTCTTTAATGTTATTAAAATTATTCACTAAATTAGAAGCTGTTCCGGCATCGACCTTATATTTATCGATAATTTTTTTATCTATTTTTAAAGAGGCAAATCCGGAAGCTGTGACTTTCAAGTGCTCTGTAATATAAGCTTGAAACTTTACTTCGTTTAAAGGTCTCAGATATAATCTTGGATACACAGTACTTATATCGATTTTAGAGTTCTTAATCAATATACTCATCAACTCTAGAGTTTTTCCGCCAGGACTTGAAAATAGGAATCTATCGGAATCGGCTACAACTCCTATAAAAAGATTTTCAGCAATCGATCTATTTGCCCTAAATCTTGCAGAGATTAGAAACTCCGTAATCATCTCACATGTACTCGATGCTTCAGTATCGACCCATTCGATCTCCCCCATTTTATCTTCAAAAGGGTGATGATCGATCTTGATAACTTCTGTGAAATTTTCTAACTTAACACCGTCAACTCTCGATATGTTTGGACAGTCGAGAACGAATAGCAAAGAGTTATCTAATTTTTCATCATTTATTTTATCTAGAGTACCATAAGATTTAAATTTACTTACCGGAGTTCCTACTGCGTAGACATTTTTAGAAGGATATCTGAGTCTTATCGCATCTCTTAAAGCTATTTGACTTGCAATAGCATCAGGATCTGGTCCTACATGTCTTGAAATAACAATAGTATTGTAATCTTTTATTCTTTTGGCTATAGCTCTGATTTTTGCATTCATGCTAGCCCCTCATTTCTATTTTATAAGTTCGTATGTATCTTCTGCTATCATTAACTCTTCATTTGTAGGCACTATATAGACTGGTATTTTAGAGTCATCTCCACTTATCTTGGTAAACTTCCCTCTTACATCATTTTTCTCTTTATCTATCACAACACCCAAAGATGAGATTAAACTCCCTATGGTTTCACGAGTTAATTTACTATTCTCACCAAGTCCAGCAGTAAATGTTATTACATCTGCTCCGCCTAACATATTGTTATATACTGCGATATAGTTAGCCACACTCTTACATAGCATATCGTTTGCTAACATACATCTATCGTTTCCATTTTCGATACCGTCTTCTATATCTCTCGAATCGGAACTTACCCCGCTTATTCCTAGTAATCCACTTTTTTTATTCAAGTCGTCAATTACTTGCTCGCAAGTTTTATTTTCTTTTTTCATTATGAACGGAATCATACTAGGGTCGATATCACCTGAACGAGTTCCCATGATGACGCCTGCTAATGGAGTAAAGCCCATTGTAGTATGAAGAACTTTTCCCGCATTTATTGCACATAGACTCGAACCGTTTCCAATATGACAATTTATAACTTTCAATTTATCGTTTTTAAATTCCTCACAAATTGTTTTATAAACATATCTATGGCTAGTACCATGGAATCCATATCTTCTGACACCGTATTTCTCATACCATTCATATGGAACACCATACAGATAATCTTCTCTATCCATGGATTGATGAAATGCTGTATCAAATACAGCAACTTGAGGTATATTTGGTAATGCACTCATAAATGCACTTATACCAGTAATATTTGCCGGATTGTGAATAGGTGCTAATTCTATACATTCAGTAGCAGCCTTCAATACCTCATCGTTTATGATGACACTCTCTGAAAACTTTTGTCCTCCGTGAACTAATCTATGACCGATTCCATCGAGTTCATCTAGATTTTCGACTACTTTATTCTCTAAAAGTTCATCCATTAGATGTTTAACAGCGTCTTCATGATTTTTTAGATCGACCTCTCTTTTAATCTTTTCGCCATTTAATTTGATAGTATAAAAACTGTTTCCTATACCTATTTTTTCAAATGTTCCACTTATAAGTTCTTTCTTTTCTGGTAGTTCAAATAGAGTAAATTTTAAAGATGAACTTCCAGCATTGACAGATAATATTTTCATTCTTCCACCTCAAAATATATTATACAGAAGGACTCCAAGTTTTTCAACCAAATTGCCCTTTACCAACACAAGTATATAAGTTTTAATGTAAATAAATTCAAAACCCTAGTTTATGATGATTTGCTCAAATCTATACTTTTGACCTGTTTTATTATCTTTTCTGTCACTTATATCTTCGTCTGATAAGAAACTTGAGATTGGTCTTGCCCACAATTCTCCTTTATGCTCATAGATAATCATACTCTCCAGAGTCTCAGAATGTTTTGCAATCTCTACGACTGTCATTACATCGCCCTTAAAATGCTGCCACTTGCTTCCCACGATTATTTTTTCTTCTCTCATAATATCACCTACGAAAAGAATAGCACACATCAAGATTTTTGTAAAAAGAAAACTCACCGAAGTGAGTATATCTTTTATAATTATTCGATGATTTCAGATACTGAACCAGCACCAACTGTTCTACCACCTTCACGGATTGAGAACTTAGTACCTTTTTCAAGTGCTACTGGACTGATAAGATCAACTTCCATCTCGATGTTATCACCTGGCATAACCATCTCAACACCAGCAGGTAATTCGATGATACCAGTAACGTCTGTAGTTCTGAAGTAGAACTGAGGTCTATACTTACTGAAGAATGGAGTATGACGTCCGCCTTCTTCTTTAGATAGAACATATACAGATGCTTTGAATTTGTGATGTGGAGTAACTGATCCTGGTTTAGCAAGAACTTGTCCACGTTCAACGTCTTCACGAGAGATACCACGAAGTAGAACACCAGCGTTATCTCCAGCTTCAGCATAATCCAAAGATTTTCTGAACATTTCGATACCAGTTGCAACTGTCTTTTGAGTATCTTTAAGTCCGACGATTTCAACTTCGTCATTTAGATTCAATGAACCTCTCTCAACACGTCCTGTAACAACAGTACCACGTCCAGAGATAGTGAATACATCTTCGATGCTCATCAAGAATGGTTTATCAGTTTCACGAACTGGATCGTCGATGTATTCATCAACAGCAGCCATCAAATCGCGAATAGCCTTCTCGTTTTCAGCGTCTCCTTCAAGAGCTTTAAGAGCAGAACCTTTAATGATTGGGCATTCAGTATCGAATCCATATTCTCCTAAAAGTTCACGAGTTTCCATTTCGACTAAGTCGATTAATTCTTTGTCGTCTACTTGGTCACATTTGTTCAAGAATACGACTATTTTTGGTACACCAACTTGTCTTGCAAGTAGAATGTGCTCCCTAGTTTGGGCCATAGGTCCATCAGATGCAGCGATAACTAAGATAGCTCCATCCATCTGTGCAGCACCAGTGATCATGTTTTTAACATAGTCAGCGTGTCCTGGACAGTCTACGTGAGCATAGTGACGTTTGTCAGTTTCATACTCAACGTGTGCAGTATTGATTGTAATACCACGTTCTCTTTCTTCTGGTGCACTATCGATAGACGCATAGTCCATGAAAGTTTTACCGAAATATTTAGTAATGGCAGCTGTTAAAGTCGTTTTACCATGGTCAACGTGTCCGATAGTTCCGATATTAACGTGTGTCTTACTACGATCAAATTTTTCTCTTGACATAATATTTTTTCCTTTCTTTTATTAATAATATTTTATCTAATACTTGCCTAAATATCAAGTACTATTTTGTCTGAGAGCCGTTTTATTTTAAATCTTACGACTGGAAGATTAGCGAGTATTTTTTAATCTAGACATAGCTAGTTCTAATTCTATACTCGCCCATTTTCTTCATCGTTTACGAAGAACATATTCCTATTAATTAGTTGCCACTATTTTTCTTTATAATTTCATCGGCAATAGACTTAGGAACTTCTTCGTAATGATCTTTTTCCATTTGGAAGTTTCCACGTCCTTGAGTGTTACTACGCAAGTCTGTTGCATAACCGAACATCTCTGAAAGTGGAACCATTGCAGAAATTCTCAATGTGTTTCCGATAGACTCTTGTCCAAGTGGACGTCCTCTACGACTAGTCAAATCTCCCATTACGTTTCCTAAATATTCTTCTGGAACGTCTACGACGACCTTCATTATAGGTTCTAGTAATACGACATTACATTTATTCTTAGCTTCTTTCAAAGCAAGACTAGCTGCAACTTTAAATGCCATCTCAGATGAGTCGACATCGTGATATGATCCGTCGAATAAAGTTGCTTTGATATCTACCATTGGATATCCAGCTAGTACTCCACCAGCCATGGCTTCTTGGAGTCCTTTATCGGTAACTGGTATATATTCACGAGGGACTACACCACCGACTACCTCGTCTACGAATTCATAACCGTTTCCAGGGTTTGGTTCAAATCTGACCCAAACGTGTCCATATTGTCCACGACCACCAGATTGTTTGATATATTTACCTTCACACTCAGCAGTCTTCGTAATCGTTTCACGGTAAGCAACTTGTGGACGACCTTTATTACATTCGACGTTGAATTCGCGTTTCATTCTATCGACGATGATATCCAAGTGTAATTCACCCATTCCTGATAATACTGTTTGACCAGTTTCAGGCTCAGTTTTAACTCTTAAAGTTGGATCTTCTTCGACCAATTTTTGAATAGCGAGCGCCATCTTATCTTGATCGCCTTTGCTCTTAGGCTCGATTGCGATATCGATAACTGGTTCAGGGAATTCCATACCCTTCATTATACAGAAATTCTTTTCGTCACATAGAGTATCGGCAGTAGTCGTATATTTTAATCCGACAGCAGCAGCGATTTCTCCAGCATAGACTTCAGTAATTTCTTTTCTGTTATTAGCGTGCATCTGAAGTATACGTCCGATTCTCTCTTTTTCACCCTTAGTAGAGTTCAAAACGTATGAACCGCTTTGTAATACACCAGAATATACGCGGAAAAACGATAGACGTCCAACAAATGGATCGGCCATAATTTTAAATGCTAAAGCAGTAAAAGGTTCAGAATCGCTTGGATGACGAAGAACGTCATTGCCATTCTTATCAGTACATACGATAGCTTCCACATCAGTAGGTGCTGGTAAATAATCTATGATAGCGTCCAAAAGCGGTTTAATACCTTGATTAGATAATGCATCAGCACATAATACAGGGAAGAATTCTACAGATAGAGTAGCTTTTCTGATTGCAGCCTTAAGAGCTTCTTCAGTTATTTCTTTTCCATCAAGGTAGTTCATCATCAACTCTTCGTCGAAATCGGCAACAGCCTCGATCAACTTAGTTCTATATTCCTGAGCCTTATCTTTCATATCAGCAGGAATTTCGATTTCTTCTGCATTCTCTTGTTCAGTTCCGTCGAACTTATAAGCCTTCATCGTTACTAGATTGACGATTCCACAGAATTCATTTTCAGCTCCGATAGGCAATTCTATAGCAGCAGCATTTGCTCCTAATCTATCTTTGATAGTTCCTAAACTGAAGTAGAAATCAGCACCAATTTTGCCCATCTTGTTTGCACAAAGCATTCTAGGTACTTTATATTCGTTAGCTTGACGCCAAACTGTTTCAGTTTGTGGTTCAACACCAGCTTGAGCATCTAATAGTGCTACAGCACCGTCTAGTACTCTCAAACTTCTTTGAACTTCGATAGTAAAGTCTACGTGTCCTGGAGTATCGATTATATTTAATCTGTGACCTTTCCAATGAGCAGTAGTAGCCGCACTAGTAATAGTGATACCGCGCTCCTTTTCTTGATCCATCCAGTCCATTTGTGATTCACCATCGTGTGTCTCACCTATTTTATGAGTTATTCCTGTGTGGAATAAAATTCTCTCGGTAGTAGTAGTTTTTCCGGCATCGATATGAGCCATGATTCCTATATTTCTAATCTGTTCAATAGGTACATCTCTTTTTCCCATAATCGTCCTCTCCTACCATCTGTAATGAGCAAACGCTTTATTTGCTTCTGCCATCTTGTGAGTATCCTCACGTTTTTTAACAGCTCCACCGACACCATTTGCTGCATCCATAATTTCATTTGCTAAATTCAAAGCCATACCTTTTCCGTTTCTAAGTCTAGCATAATTTACTAGCCAACGAAGCGCAAGGGCTTGACTACGAGCACTGCTAACTTCAAGTGGAACTTGAACGTTACTTCCACCTACACGGCGTGATTTAACTTCGAGTGCTGGTTTGATGTTTTCCATAGCCTTACTGAAAACATCTAATGGTTCTTGTTTAGTTTTATCTTTAACTATATCAAATGCCTCATATAAAATTTTTTCAGCAGTTCCTCTCTTACCATCGTTCATGATCTGATTGATGAGTTTAGTGACTACCTTAGAATTATATATAGGATCTGGTAATACATCGCGCTTTACCGCACGTCTTTTACGCATAATTTGCCTCCTTTATATTGTATTTTATTTCTTTGGTTTTTTAGTACCGTATTTACTACGTCCTTGCTTACGTTCGTTTACACCTTGAGTATCTAATGCACCGCGTACGATATGATAACGAACACCGATCAAATCCTTAACACGACCACCACGTACTAATACTACGCTGTGTTCTTGTAAGTTATGTCCCTCACCAGGTATGTAAGTGTCGACTTCACGACCATTCGAAAGTCTAACACGTGCATACTTTCTTAGTGCTGAGTTCGGTTTTTTAGGAGTTTTAGTTCCTACACGTGTACAAACACCTCTCATCTGAGGATGATTTGTCTTAGTAGCCTTTCTTTGTAAGCTGTTCAATCCTTCATTAAGTGCAGGACTCTTCTTACGTCTTTCCTTTTGACCTCTCTTCTTTCTTACGAGTTGGTTAATAGTTGCCATAAACATTTCCTTTCTACGTACACACATCCCGGTGTATCAAAATTCTCATAAATCTAGGTCCTATCAGTGATAGAACCTAAAAATAAATGCAAAAATACTATAACATAAAAGCTTCTTTACAGTCAAGCACTAATCGACTATAAAAGTGACAATTAGACTCTTCTCGTTATCATATTTTACATCGCTTGACAATATCTACAAATATTGAACTCTAAATTCTTTTTAAATTGGAGTCCAATATATGTTGTGAGGCCAAATTACACTAATTATAGTCAATCTATGTCCCAAACCTCCTATTACGAAGATCGTTTTCTTTTCTGACGATTTCTGGAACATAAACTCTTTCTAAAGTTTTTTGAGTGATAGTCATAGAATCTCTGTTAAAACTATAAGAAGGTTCACCCTCTTTAAATAAAACATTTACGCTAGGTGAATCCTTGTGTTGCAAGAAATAGTTTTTATCTACAAGATATGTAACACCATAAAGATATTTCACATATCCCATCTTAACAGCGTCATCTACAGTCATAGACATTTTTTCATCTAAGCATTCAATAGTCAAAACACCAACAGGAATTCCGATATCGTTTTTTTTGACATCATAGTCATATATATTTATTACAGAATCATTTGCTGGCGCGATACCGACATGTTTATCAATTATATTAGGACTATTTAAATCTTTCCACTTCTCGTAATCATTTAGCCACTTGACCACATAAAAATCTTTAATTATTCCTTTTTCACAAGCTTCTTCAAAAGATAAAGTGACAAGCGTTCCATAAAAAGAAGGTTTTTCTTTACTTAAACTCTCACAAAAATACGTTCTTCTATAGTCTGTATTAAATGGACTCAATATAGTATTAATCATAGGATTTTCTTGCATATCATAGTTAAATTTTGCTTTGAACATCTTGCCGAGCAATCTTTCCATCGTATCGAAGTCATCTTGAGTGATATCGTTATTATGTGTCCGCAATATATTAAAGAAGTTAGAGTATTCAGATTCTGACAGATATGGTTTTACAGCATCTTCGAGCTTGTTAGAATCGATTCTAAATATTCTATCCCAAACTACCTCTGGTCCAAATATTTCCATCAATACTTTTGTATATTTTACCTGATTTGGATAGGTGCCTGCTGCCCAATTTATTCGACAATAATATTCATTGCATATTATCTCCGCTACTGCCTCAAATAGAAAAGGCAAGTCGTAATTGGCTTCCAAAAGATGAGCATATTCATGGCCTGCAATTTCCTTAAAATATAAATTATCTGCTAAATTAGCACATTGTTCATAATCTCTAATATGTAGCATGTTGTCATATGACCAAAATCCAAGAGAATTAGGCCGGTTTTGTTTTTCTTTCTCGGTAAATGGTAAAATTCCCATATCGCGATGGAAAATTCTCGTGAGAACTTCCTGCTCAGTATCTTGATAATAAGGTATAACATCTTCCAATAGCTCTTCGTTCATGATAGCCATTTTCTCTAAAGCGCTTAAGTTCTTAGATGATTCTATATCTGACTTTAAAGCCTCAACACTTAAACTTCCGTCACACATAAAAACTTCATCTTCTCCAAGAACTAAAGCCTTATCAAAGATGGGATTATAAAAATAAAGTACTTCTTTAGCGTTATAATTAGCATTCCCGATCGAAGACGTAATCATAAAAGACAACGCTGCAGAAGTTATCAAGGTGAATAAAACTTTGTAAGTTCCTACAAATAATTCTCTCGATCTTCCCCATAAACTTCCACCAGACGACCCTTTAAAAATATCTATTCCTCTGCTATTCTTTATCAATAACATTAAAAAATTTTCTACGCCATCTTTAAAATAATGCTTTAATCCACTTGTTTTATCTAATATGACTTCAAATCCATCTTCGTTATCTAATACTTCATTTTCATCTGCCAAGGAAAAAAGTGAGAAAAAATCTTTAATAGAATCATCTACTTTAGTCAGATTACCCTCATGATATGTACATCCAGCTGTTCTTCCTTCTTCGTCTAAAAATAGATATGTTGTCTTTTTTAAATTCTCATCTTTTATAGATGCAATAAATTTCATCGCATTCTCCTTTCAAAAGAAAATTACTCCTGAGAGTAACCCTTTGTCATGTAGTTAGGACATTTTATATATGCCTTATAATCGAATCCTGTATTTTTTGTCTCTACGACTACATATCCACTGCAGCCATCTTCTAATTTAGCGTCATATCCTTCATCAGCAAGCTTTTCGCTTGTAAATCTAGCAGAATTACCAAGTGACGGATATAGACTAGGATATAATCCGAGATACTTTTCTGCCTGCTTAATAAGTTCCTCTTCCATAATGCTGTCGATGTTTTTCTCTTTATATTTAAATCCTATAAATGTCAAAACAGACACAATTATGATTAAAGTTATAGTCCAAACAATAGTAATTTTTCTCATCGATTCCTCTTTTTATCTTTTATCCTCAGGTTTCATAAGTGGAAATAAAACACAATCTCTTATATTATCAGCACTAGATAATATTTGTACCAAACGATCTATTCCCATACCCCAACCAGAAATTGGTGGCATACCATATTCCATCGCACCTATATAATCGTAGTCCATCATCATCGCCTCGTCATCACCTGCGTCTTTTAATGCTGCTTGCTCTAAAAGACGATGTTCTTGCTCTACAGGATCTACTAACTCCGAATAGGCATTTATTATCTCTGCACCATTTATAATTAGCTGAAATCTATCCGTTAGATTTTTATCCTCATCATTTGCTCTAGCAAGGGGCGAAAGACTGATTGGATGTTCTGTTAGAAATATCGGTTCTATTACGTTTGGTCTAGCAACTTTTTTATAAAGTTGATCTACTAAATTTCCATAACCTAAATCCTCTAATGGCGTTTCACTATCTATTTCTAACTTTTCTTCTTTTATTTTAGACAACAATTTTTCTTTAGTATCGTATTCTTTAATATCGATTGGAACATACTTTAATATCAAATCTCGCATAGATATAGATGGCCAATCTCCACTGATATCTACTACTTTACCCTCGACAGTAATCTCCAATTTTCCAAACAACTTCTCGACTATTGTCTGGATCATTTCTTGCATCAATTTTATATTGTCTTTATAATTCAAGTACGCGCCATAACCTTCGATTGCTGTGAAATCTTGTAAATGAGAAGGATCCATGCCTTCATTTCTAAAGTTTCTAGCAATTTCGTATACCTTGTTGAATCCTCCGATGACAGCTCTCTTTAGATATGTCTCAGGTGCGATACGCAAGTATAAATCGATATCCATTGCATTGTGATGTGTAATAAATGGTCTTGCTAATGCTCCACTTGGTTGAGAACACAATACAGGTGTTTCGATTTCTATATAACCTTTCTCATCCATAAAGTTCCTTATCTCGCGAACAAAGTTGCTTCTTAAAAGGAATCTCTTTCTACTCTCTTCGTTCATGATTAAATCGACATATCTATTGCGATAGATAGTCTCTATGTCGGTAAGTCCGTGAAATTTTTCTGGAAGTGGCTTTAAAGCTTTTCCTAAAAAGGTCAGTTCTTTAACGCGAAGTGTCTTTTCACCAGTCTGAGTTGTGAAAACTTCACCTTCAGCCCCGATAAAATCTCCCACATCTATTAAGGTTTTAAAGAAATTATAAGATTCTTCGCCTAGAACATCTATCTTCAATTCTAATTGACAATCCCCTTCGATATCTCTGAGACGGACAAAACTTAATTTTCCCATTTTTCTCATGAAGACGATTCTACCAGCTATTCTCACATCAGTTATTCCATCATCTAAATTCTTGATATCTTTAAGATCGTGTGTTCTTTCATATCTATCTGGATGTGGATTACAATATTTTCCTATTTCTTCTAATTTATTACGTCGTACAGTCTCTTGCTCGCTAAACGTTCTTTGCATAATGAACACTTCCTTTTATAGACTTAATTATATAGCAAGACCTCTAAAAATTCAACTTTTAGAGTTTGCATTCTCTTTTTAAATAGACTTTGATTTATCGACAGTATAGCTGTATATACTTCCTGTTTGCCTTTTCTCTTCCATGGCGAAGGCTTCACCCATTTTAGAACTTACACGATCGTCTATCTCTTGAATTTTTTCCATTAAAGAAGCATCTGGGTCCGTTATGGCATCGACTTCTTCATCAAAAACAGCTTCATAATAGAGACTCGCAAGATACAGTAGACTATAGACTTCCAATTCACAATCGTAATATGGATTTTTATATATTCTGTTCACTGTTTTTAAGATTGCATCGATATTTGGATCTAATACGTCAAAACCTGGTCTATAACCTAAAAGTTCTAATCTTTTCATAAATTCTCCAATATCTATTTCTACTTTGAAATCTTTTTTAAATCCTGTTCTACCATCTCGCTTATACATGTATTGTTCTAATAATGCAATCTTTGCCATAGCATAATGCTTGTCAAAACCATTACCGCAACTAGCAAAATACGAATATAACTCTGCTATTAGATCTTTTGTTTTAGGATCGTTATATAAACTCTTATCTGCAGTCATACTTATTCTAAAGAGAATACTTTTGATATACTCTTTAGAAACGTCGTTCACTTCTACTTCTTTACTCATTTCCTCTTCGAACTGCTTAATCAATTTAATAATAATTTCACTTATATTCTTAGAAAATCGATCTTCTCTTTTTCTATCACGTAGAGAATTATAAATACGCTTTCCAAACAAAAATATAGCTGAGTTTTTGGCTATAAGTACTAAAGAATAAGAGATAGGTAAATTGATAAAAAAATGAAGGATACTAGGAATAACTAAAATTTGTACACCGATTAAAAGAGTCTTGTAATTTTTGCGAACTAAAGCTTCAGAACATCTAAGTTTATGAATGACAGGTATTCTATCATAATTCGTCCAGAAAAAATCTATGATGGCTTTTTTTAATCTTTCACTCATCTCTGGAATTTTATCGTTCTTAGCGAAATGATCTATAAGTTTTAAACAGGTTTCTTCTAATCCTTCATTGGAATGATAATATTTTTTTCTCTCATCTATATTTGCCTGTGTTTCTTCTTCGACCTGTCTATATCTGATAGCCAAATTTTCAAATCGTGCCAAAAGTTCAGCACATTGTCTTATCTGAAGAGAAAATCGTAATTCGACTGTCTTATCGACATAACCGATTTCGTTAAACGCTACTATACCTAAAGAAATCGAAGAAAAATTAGTATCGAAATCGAAATAACTTATCTCATTTTTGCTATCTATTCTCGAAATCCAATAATCAAAAAATTCATCATAAGTGACCACTTGTTCAGAAATCACTTCTTTTTCAGTAGTCTTCACTTTAAATCCGATGTCTTTAATTTCCTCTATTACTATTAACATAATTAAAATCCCCCCAAATATTGCCAAGTACTCTAACATAAGTAACTTAAGAAGTCAAATAAAAAAGAACTTTAAAAGTTCTTGCTAAATTACAAGTAGAAACCGGAAATTTGTGAAAAAAAGTAGAAAAACGACT
>CAJUKM010000032.1:7407-14559 GCA_910587535.1 uncultured Bacilli bacterium | reverse complement strand
ACATGTTTAGATTATAAAAAGAAAAATAATATCGGAACCACACTTGCAAGAAATTTTGTTAGAGTAATATATCCACCCATAGTTAGACGATACGATTATGAAGTAATAGGGAAAAAATATGTACCCGAAAATGGAAAGGCTATTTTTTTATGTAATCACTCTAATTCGCATGACTTTTTTACTCCTCTAGAAGTGATGCATAAAGAATTTGGATTAGAACCTACGGTACTTGTAGCAAGTGATGATTTAGATAAGGCAACTCAAAAATTGTTTGCATCATGTAACGCAGTATTAGTCGATAGAAATGATAAAGAATCTAGGGAATTTGGAATATTTGAATTCTGCTCAAAAATGATCGGAGAGAACTCAGTACCTGGATGGATATACGGAGAATCCACTTGGAATATTCACCCATATAAACTAATGCAAGGAATTAAAACTGGAATTGCAACATCTGGAGCCATTACGGAATATCCGATTATACCAACTATAATTGAATACGTGGAAGTGGATGAGATAGTAAATAGTGAAAGCAAACTATATAGAAAGTGTACAGTTAAATTTAATCCTCCAGTTGATATAATTCGTTTTGAAGATTTAATAAGTCAATCAAACCACTTACAGAGTATAATGGAAAGATCGAGAGCAGAGTTAAAATCAAATTTGGGAACTTTGAAATTATCCATGAAAGATGTAATACCTTCAACATATATAAATCATACGTGGCTTAAGAAATTTGATGGATTTGGTTTTACTTATGATTCTGAATCAGAAGCTAAATTTTTATTATCTAAAGATGGTGTGCCAGCAGATAACGAGTACAGATTAAATGAAAGAGGTATTTTAGTACCAGGTGTAACATCTAAAGAAGAAGGAAAAAGATATTTCATGAAAATAAAATAATACCGACACAATAGCCGGTTTTTCTTTACGGTTTTTTGGAAAATTGCTATAATTATTATTGTAGAGTAGGTGGCAAAATGTCAAATTTATATTTTCCTATATGTGGATTATTTACCATTATACTGATAGTCATATTATTTTTTTCCAGAAAAAGAGTTGAATCTAAAGAAACTAAGTTGTATGGATATATGATTTTAATCAGTTTTTTTAACGTAAGTATTGTGTTAACAGAATTATTAATTGGATACTTTTATTATAATAATGTTACTAACGTATTGTTAGAAATATTTAATAAAATAGACTTAATTAATTATATTTTATGGATGTCCCTTTTATTTTTATATGTTTATCATATAACATATGGCAATAAAGATGTATACAATAAATTTAAAAAAAGCATTTTAGTATTAGATATAATTTTCATATTAGCAGAATTTATTATGCCAATCGAGATAATAAATTATGAAGGATCCATGGGCGTAGCTGGGATGGCTACTGAATTTGTTCTTTTAATAAGTTCACTTTATTTAATACTAATAATAATCGTATTAATACTTAACTATAAGAGAATATTTACAAAAAAGTACCTTCCTTTAATAGTGTTAGCATTATTAACCGGCATTGCAGCCGCAATGAGGACACTTAATCCAACTCTGATTATTATTCCTACAATTTTAGTTTTTATCGATTTAATTATGTATAATACGATTGAAAATCCTGATTTAAAGATGATTGAAGAATTAAATATAGCAAGAGAACAAGCGGAGAAAGCTAATAAAGCAAAAACAGAGTTCTTGTCTAATATGTCACACGAAATAAGAACACCATTAAATGCTATTGTCTCTTTTTCTAATAGTCTTATGAAAGAAAATTTAAATGAGAAATATAAAGAAGATCTGAGATGTATCGTTGATGCATCTTCAAATCTAATAGAACTTGTAAACGGAATCTTAGATATATCTAAAATAGAAGCTAACAAAATAGAAATAGTAAATAAAGAGTATTCACTAACAGATATGATAAACGAGTTAGTAGCCTTATCAAAAGCAAGATTAGGGGAAAAGCCGTTAGATTTTAGAACAAAAATAGATCCATCAATGCCAAAATATCTTTATGGAGACGTTAGTAGGATTAAGCAGATCTGTGTCAACTTGCTTACTAATTCAATTAAGTATACAAACGAAGGCTTTATCGAGTTCAAAGTAGATACAGTTAAATATGGAGATATCGTTAGACTCATTATTACAGTAGAAGATTCTGGAATAGGTATCAAAAAAGAAGACATAGATAAGTTATTTCAGAAGTTTACAAGGCTTGATATCGAAAAAAATATTTCAATTGAAGGTTCTGGATTAGGACTAGCAATTACCAAAAAGTTAGTCGATTTGATGGGTGGAAAAATTATATGTTCAAGCGAATATGGTAAAGGATCAAAGTTTACTGTGGCTATAGATCAAAAAGCAGTTGATAACCCAAAAACTACAAAAGAAGAAGAACTTCCTAGTTTAAAGTTAGAATTTCCAGGAAAAAGAATTTTGGTAATCGATGATAATACATTAAACTTGAAAGTTGCCCTTCGAGTATTAGAACCATATAAAATAGAGGTGGATACTGCAAAAAGCGGAGATGAGGGTATTGAGAAAATAATTATGAACAACAACTATGATTTAGTTCTCATGGACGACATGATGCCAAATAAAACTGGAATAGAAACTCTAAAAGAATTAAAAGAGAATATAGAAGACTATAATACCCCAACTATTGCTCTTACAGCAAATGCGATTAATGGCATGAGAGAAAAGTATTTAAGTAACGGATTTAACGATTATTTATCAAAACCCATAGAAGAAGCTGAATTAAAAAGAGTATTAAACAGATTTTTAAAGTAAAGAAGGACATATAGTCTTTTTTTATGCATATATTGAAGCTTATTTAAAAGCCTTTACTTCAACTTTAGGAAATGCTAAAATAAAGATCGATTTAGGCAGAGGTGAAGAAATGATAGAAATTAGCAAAATATTACAAGCAAATAATCCTGAACTTTCCCAAATGAATAAAAAAACAAGTTTAGACTATAGAAATTATTATATAGCATTAAGTAAAAGTATTTATGATTGTGCCAAAGCTTTGCTTGATAGTGTCCTAGGACCTGAATATTCCTTACCTATAGACATTAAAAAAGTCGCTGAAAAACTTGGACTTACTTTATCATCGGATAATTATCATATCGACATAGAGATAAATCATTTTAAAGACGGTTATGATTGCCTTCCTTTAGCTCAATTATTTCTTCGAAAAAAAATATTTGGAACAAAAAATGGTGATTTATGTGGAACAATACATTTACCTGACTATATAAGCGATAAATCTGTTAGATTTGCTATAGCACATTCCATTGGTCGTATTGCTTTTAGAGAGCAAAAAAGAATCGATTCTACTTTTAAATTTAAGGCATATGAAGATTTATATCCTTTAGTAAGTACTGATGAAATGACTGCGGAAGTTTTTGCCTATGCACTTCTTCTTCCGTACCATTTATTTATAAAAGAACGAAAACGTTATGAAAGTTATAGATCGAGCTGGCCACTTGATTATTCAAGATGGATTGCATATATAACTGATACAGCTCAAATGCCGGAATATTACTCAGTTTTAGCTTGTCAAGAAATTAAAAAAATAGATATATATGTAAGATATGAAACTGCGAAAAAGGAATTAAAGGAAAGATTAAAATGCTATTCATCTGACGATGAAAATGCACAAAATGCAGCATTAGTATTATATGCCAAAACAGTTAACAGCTTAGAATCAAGGGGATATCCTCAAGCAGATATTATGACAATCTTGTTTAATGAAAGCACCTTAATAGACGCTAATTCAAAAACGAGTCAGATAGATAATAGTGTGATCGAATTTTTACGCGACTTCTATATAACTAACAACATTAGCACAATAACATCTGAAAACGCTTATCCCCCTGAATTAGAAAGAGAGATTATATTACGTTTAAAAAACGCTGGAATATCTGCTAACGAAATTAGTGCTATAACAGGAATCCCTAAAGATAGTATTACTGCAAAAACTATAACGATAACTCCTATTTAAATAGGTAGAGCCATTACAATGCAAAGATGACTTTCACTTGCATATTATTACTTATTTACAACAAAACTCTTGCAAGTCAAATATTGTATAATGAGCAAAAAAATTATTTCCAAAAATTAATAAAAGAAAATCTTAAAGTTATAAAAAGTGAATTAACAAATATTTTAAATATTACCTTCGATGGTGATATTCAATATAATATTAAAAAATAAAACATTGAAAAATAAGGATTTTGGATAATTATGAAAAGTTTAAAGAATAAATATTATTTCTGGAGGCAGAAAAAAAGATATAGAAAATTTAAAAATTGCAGTTTACCTTGCCCATTTTGGGATAAAAGGAGAGACACTTTTGAGTGGGTATATTATGATGAAAATAGACAAAATGGTTATGATATACAGACAAGCTTGTATGAAGCACTAGGAAATGTTTCTAGTAGTGGAGTTACATATCACTATGAAGCTTTAATGTATGGACGAAACGATCCAGAAGAAAAAGATGCCAAGTATCAAATGATAGAGAGCCATTGTCATTCTTTTGATGAAGTAGTAGGGTGTGTTTATAGATATCCAGAAACATTTTATATACCAGAGAATTGTTTAGAAGAGTATAGCAAACAAGAATTACGCTGTTTAAAGAAAATGCAAAGCTATTTAAAAGCGATTGGTTTACCAGATGAAAAGGAAAGTTCAGAAATTACGGCTTTAAATGAAAAATGGAAAAAAATTGATGATAAAAAAAGAAAAAATTTAAAAGATTATTTTTTTCTACTAAGCTACTCAAAAAGATGGGAAAAATTAAGAGAAAAAGAAAATCTAAAAAGATATGCTAACGAAAAATCATTATTGTATAGTGCTTACTATCCTCTTTATACTGATAAAAAAGGAATTGCTGAAGCTTATTTAAATGGTCAGAAAGATTATATTTTGAACCGAAAATATTCTTTTGATAAAAAAACACAAGTAGGTAAACGTTATATGGTAGTGAATCCCGATAATGAATATTGTGGTACTTTAGAAGTTATTAGTGAAGAATTTATTCCTTTCAAAAAATTGAAAGCAGAAATGGTAGACTATAAACTTGCTGGCTATAAAACATTTTTGGAGTACCAAGAACACTTATATCACGAATATCGTGAAGATGGAAAAATATTTAAAGAAGAATTTACAGAGGATAGTTTACTTATTTATTTAAAAGTAAAAGTTTTAGAAAAATTTTAATTTTGTAAGTGCCTTTATAACATTTAATAAAAGTAGATAAAAATACATAAAAAATAAATTTAGATTTTATAAAAGATTGTAATTTTTACTTTTCCCCAAATTGTCTTAGTCAAAAAGCCAAACATTCAACCTTAAAATACATTATAATCGCTTTGGTCTCTATTTTATTCCCTTCAATATAAGAGAATTTCTGAGTTTATCCAATATAGAAATCTCTATATTATTCAGTTCATCAATAGAAAAATCGGAATAATAACGCTGTTGCAATTCAGCTAAACTCATTTTATCACTTTGAAAACCGAACCTTCTATACACAAAACATACTTCCCATTCAGACAGACAATGAAGAGCCTCACGAACCTTAAAGGCTCTTTCTTTTTCTTCGAAAGCACGTTCCACACTATAAGTGCCATTCAGTTCAAATTCTTTTAACGACACACATTCTTTATTTATATACTCAATTAGCTGATGTTTTAAGGATTTCTTCAGATAACTTATGAACCCTGCTGGAGTGAACATATAACACTTATCTACTAAAATTGAATAGATATATTCTTCTAAATATTCCTTGTATTCACTGTATTTTCGCTTATCAGTCGAAACATTTTTGATTATGTTGATTATTAACCCCTCGACCATCTTTACTGCATAATAGGCATTTTCGTAATACCCGAGATTGACGAGCAATACTGCATCGTCTAACGATTTATCCGTTTTCGAAAGAGCTTCAAAGATTTCTTGGATTCGTTTTTCATCTACAAACTCGAAGTACTCTATAGCACTTACTGCAGCAAATGGACTGAAATGTTCGCATAATATCTCATATTGTTCCTTATCAATTCCATATTTGGCCATGTATTCTTCGACGCATTTTTCATCGTTTTCTCGTTTTCTCAAAAGCATTCTATCATTTTGATGATCACGTCTCATTTTATTTGCCAGAGCTTTTTCTACAATATCATCTAACGGTCTCAAGGGATTTTTAGACATTGTAACTAAAATACTTTTATAATTGAGTTGGTTTTCCAAACAGTATTGTCTCAATGTAGTACCCTCATAAAAAAACAACGTTCCATTATTCGGCAACATAGTCTGCATAGCTTCCTGAACATATCTTTCTTCGATATATACTTTTCGTTCAGAAGATTTAATTTCAGGGTGAATTATCCACAGTTTATGAAGAACACTCGAGGGATTATATCCATGTCTCAAGACATAAGTAGAAAATGTATCTTTACCTACGTAATAGGTTGAATACCCAGATCTATAGTGCTTTAAAACTTCCTTTACGATTTCCTCGTCACTCAATTCGCTTTCCAAATGAGTTTGCCGATACCGGGAAATAGAACTTATTATACTACCTTTATTTATACCATTTTCTTCACAATATAAGGATAATTTTACGCTGTCGATCGAATACTTTTCGCGCCCTCTTTGTGCTAGCTCTACAGCTTTCTTCATTATAGATTCTTCTGAGAACTCTTCTCCCAAGCTATCGATGAGTCTATGATATATTCTCCTTACTGTACTAGATACAATTCCATATTCCTTACAATACTTATTTAGAGTTGTCCCTGCAAAATAGTATTTGGTGTGAGCTATTTGCAATCGTCTTACTACATCTTTTAGTATCTCGTCATCAGACCAACCAGGATATTTTTTGTGATTGGACGAAATCATGTTACGAGCAGAAGCATAACTGTAACCATGTAATAAACAAAATTCTTTTAAACTATAGTCACCTATGAAATATTTCGACTCAAATTTTGCCATTGTACCACTTCTTTGAGTACTTATTATAATAAAAAGTATAGAATTTCTCAAGGATAACTAAGTGCTCATTTCAATTCCCACAATCGACTAATTTGTTAATAAATTATCTCTTTAAAAAATAAATTTGAGACTTTTCATTCGTTCTAATAAG
>CAJUKM010000032.1:0-7397 GCA_910587535.1 uncultured Bacilli bacterium | reverse complement strand
CTCTCTTTCAGTTTTAATTTTTATACAGTAATTTACTAGGAAATTACTAGGAAATTTGGTACAATTTAATTGTCTTATAACTTCTGCGTAAGAGTGAATATGGAATGGAAGTAAAAAAAGACTGTAATTGCATGCTTTGATGAATCGAGAGAAGACAGAACATTTAAATAAATTTATACTATAAGTATATATTAAAAAACCAAGAAATGCACAAAAAAATATCATTTTGGTTAAAATTAGAAGAAATAGAAAAAATAATGGAAATAATAAATAACACTTACCAAACACAAGCAAGTTCATCTAATGATAAGAATTAGTTATTTATTTAAAATTGTGACCAAAAAAGCACCACCTTGTCCACTTTCGAGAATGGAGTAGTTCAATAGCATTATATTACATACAAACAAGATAAAATATAAAAAAATTTATAACAAACATCACTTTTATAAAATTTAGATTTCAAAGTGATAACCACAATATTGAATTTATTCATTCTAAAACAATTTAAAAATAAATTAAATAGAATAGGAACAACATAAATGAAAATAATAAACTTATTAGATAGAGAAAATTTAGAAAGCCTTTTAGTTAACGATGGACAAAATCAAGTAAGTGCAAAAATGAAGTTATTCGCCGATCAAGTTCCTTCAATAGAAAAATTAGAAGACTTAACAACATTAGATCAATTATTTTATTCTAATTTTACGTTAAATAAATCGACTCCTAAATTTGAATGTACATCTGCTGAAATATTTGAAAGAGCGACATATTCTGGATGTTCAGATATAGGTCTTGTACTAGCACCTATTTTAAGATTGAAAGGAATACCAACAGTTTATGTTGAAAGTGCACATATCGATTGGATAAAAGAAGTTCAAAACAATTCTGAAAAAAAGGAACTTATGCAAGGTCATATATTTTTAGAAATATATTTAGATGGCGCTTGGTATTTATATGATCCAACATTCCATTTAGTTTATTTAGACTACGATTATAATAATCCATTTCTACCGAGAGGATATGTCGTTTTTGCAAAAAGTTTAAACTGTCATAAATTAGGAATTTATTGTGTTCAAGATGAAAAGAAAGTAGGGACAACCCAAGTTAAAGGCTTAGATATGGCAAAAATTAATGACTCAAATTATCAAATGATAGATTTAAGAAAAAAATTTGAAAAAAAGATTTAATTTTTAAAAACAAATTTGTGACTTTCATTCTTGCATTAAAAAAAATCCCACTCTCAGCCTCATTTTTGTGCACGAATTTCTGGTTAATAGTGTGCCTTTTAAAAAATTAAAAAAGTCACAAACTAGTAATAAAAGAGGAGGAAAAAATATGTTCAAATTAATCTCGAAATATGAACCATCTGGTGATCAGCCACAGGCTATAAAAGAACTCGTAAGTGGCATAAAATCGGGGAAAAAGAGGCAAGTCCTACTAGGTGCAACAGGTACAGGAAAGACCTTTACGATGGCAAATGTAATACAAGAAGTAAATAAGCCAACTTTGATACTCGCCCACAACAAAACGCTCGCTGGGCAGCTCTATAGTGAGTTCAAAGAATTGTTCCCCGAAAATCATGTCGAGTATTTTGTTTCGTATTATGACTATTACCAACCAGAAGCTTATGTGCCATCTAGTGACACTTACATCGAAAAAGACTCGTCGATTAACGATGAAATCGATGAACTTCGTCATGGAGCAACTAGCTCACTTTTAAATTACGATGACGTCATAGTTATCGCAAGCGTATCTTGTATATATGGTATAGGTGAAGTAGAGGACTATAAAAGTCATATGCTTATTGCAACCGTAGGGGATACCATTGAAAGAGATGATTTGTTAACCAAATTAGTGGACATGACTTATGAAAGAAACGAAATAGATTTCCACAGAGGAACTTTCAGAGTCCATGGAGATGTCATTGAAATTATTCCTGCTAACGAAAAAAGCTCTGGAGTAAGAATAGAATTATTCGGTGACGAGATAGAAAAAATATGTACATTCGATCCTCTAACCGGCGTTATATTACAGAACAAAAAGACTATAACCGTATTCCCTGCTTCACATTATGTTACCAACCCAGACAAACTAGATGAGACGATAAGAAGAATAGACGAAGAATTGAAAGAAAGGTTACAATTTTTTAAAGATAATAATAAATATATAGAAGAGCAAAGATTGAGAGAAAGAACAGAATACGATATGGAAATGCTAAAAGAAACAGGATTTTGTCATGGCATCGAAAACTACTCTCGTCACTTAGCTTTGAAGGATGAAGGAGAGACTCCGACGACATTGATAGACTACTTTCCAAAAGACTTTCTTCTTCTAATAGACGAATCGCACGTTACTGTTCCCCAAGTTCGCGGTATGTATAATGGCGATAGAATGAGAAAGATGACACTAGTGGACTATGGATTCCGATTGCCAAGTGCCATGGACAATAGACCTCTAAGATTCGAAGAATTCGACAAGAAGATCAACGACGTCATATATGTTTCAGCCACTCCGGGTGACTACGAGTTAGAGTTAACCGATAACGAATACGCAGAACAGATAATCAGACCTACTGGACTTTTAGATCCGACGATCGAGGTCAAAAAGACAGAAGGCCAAATTGACGATTTGATCGGAGAAATAAACGATAGAAAAGCGAAAAATGAACGAGTACTTATCACAACTCTTACGATTAGAATGGCAGAAGAATTGACGAACTACTTGATGGGAGTCGGAATAAAAGTTGCCTACCTGCACAGTGAAGTTAAGACTTTAGAAAGGCTAAAAATTATTCACGATCTCAGAGAAGGAAAATACGATGTCGTCGTCGGAATAAACCTTTTAAGAGAAGGAATAGATATTCCAGAAGTCAGCTTAATATGTATAATGGATGCGAATAAACAGGGATTCTTGAGAAGTGCTCGAAGTCTAATACAGACTATTGGAAGAGCAGCCAGAAATGCAAATGGTCACGTAATCATGTATGCTGATACAGTAAGTGAAGCGATGGATTATGCGATTAAAGAGACGATGAGACGTCGTGAAATTCAAGAAGAATACAATAAAAAACACGGAATTATTCCAAAAACTATTATCAAAGAAATTAGAGAAGTAATAAGTAACACAGTCGAAGACAAGGATTCAGTAAAATTGAGTAAAACGGAAAAGAAAAATCTCATCATAAAAATAGAAAATGAGATGAAAAAAGCTGCTAAAGAACTAGACTTCGAAAGAGCTGTCGAACTTAGAGACATTTTATTCGAACTAAAAAGTGAGGGAAAATAAAAGTGAAAGCACTTATAACCGGGGCGAGTAGTGGAATAGGAAAATCCATAGCAATATATTTAAACGAGCTGGGATACGAATTGATCTTAGCATCATCCGATGAACTTAAACTAAAAGCAGTTGCTGAATCTATAGGCTCAGATGTCAAATATCTAGTTGCAGATTTAAGAAATACAAAAGAAATATACGATCTATACGAGCAGACGAAGGATGAAAAGATAGATATATTGATAAATGATGCGGGATTTGGCCTTTTCGGGGACTTTGTAAAGACAGACCTAAATCGCGAATTAGAGATGATAGATGTTAACATAAAAGCGGTACACATTCTAACCAAATTGTATCTCCAAGATTTTGTAAAAAGAGACAGCGGTTACATCTTAAATGTTGCATCCAGTGCTGGTTTTATGGCCGGTCCTCATCTCGATACATACTATGCTACAAAGAACTACGTATTAAAACTTACTTTAGGTATATACGAAGAATTGAGACGCTCGAAATCCAAAGTCAAAATAAGTGCTCTGTGTCCTGGACCAGTAGATACGAATTTTAACAAGGTTGCAAGGGGTTATTTTAAAATTAAAGGTGCAGACAAAGATTACGTAGCTAAATATGCCATAGATAAGATGCTTAAAGGACAGCTCATCATCATTCCAACTTTGAAGATGAAACTTACGATTTTATTCTACCGTTTTGTACCTACTAAACTTCTTTTACGAATAACCTATGAAATACAAAGAAGAAAAAGCGAAAAATGATAAAAAAAGTTTTAATTACTGACAAAAAAGTGTTATAATTTCGTATATATGTGAAAAGAAAGAAGAGTTTATGATGAAAACATATGTAATTGGACACAAAAACCCAGACACTGACAGTGTAACTGCTGCGATCAGTTTGTCATATCTCAAAAACGCTTTAGGACAAGAAACAGAACCTCGAGTATTAGGAGAAATAAACAAAGAGACAAAATATGTTCTCGACTATTTTAAAATAAAAGCGCCTAAATTTTTAAGCGACGTGAAAGTTCAAATAAAAAACGTCCCTTTTAGAAAAGATATCATGATGCATGAAGACGCTTCAATATATGAGGCATATACTTATATGGTCGATAACAACATTACAGGGTTACCTGTTGTCAAAGACAACTCTAAATTTTTTGGATATGTTTCATTAAAGGAGATCGCCACGGATTTCATAAGAGGTGACTTCGATTATCTAAATGCTTCTTATAATAACCTTCTAAAGGTTTTAGATGCAAAAGAAATATTGAGATTCGACGACGACATTAAAGGACAAATAATCGCTGCAACTTTCAACACAGAGATGTTTATTTCCGATACAGAATTGACGAGAGATACTATCGTAATAGTGGGAAGTAGAAAGTCTGTAGTCGACTATTGCATAAACAAAAAAGTCCGCATGATCATATTGGTCGGAAACCAACAGATAACAGACGAAGAATTTGCTGAAGCTAAAAAGAATAAAGTTAATATCATTATGACCAACAAAGTAAGTTTTGAGGTATCTAAGCTAGTAGGGTTATCTAACTACATAAAAGGTATAGTTAGAAATGAAACTCCCATCACTTTCGACATAAACGATTACCTAACAGACTTCTATGAAGTGAGTAATAAACTAAAACATACCAACTATCCGATAGTCGATAAAAATGGTAAATGCAACGGTTTACTAAGACTTATAGATGTCAATTCGTATGACCGCAAACAGGTTATACTAGTCGATCACAATGATGTTAAACAAAGTGTAGATGGACTTAGTGAAGCTACGATAGTTGAAATAGTAGATCACCACGCTTTAGGTAATCTTACTACTAATGTACCTATCTCTTTCAGAAATATGATTCTCGGAAGTTCAAATTCGATCATCTATACACTCTTTAAAGAATCAGGCATCGAAATACCTAAAAACATTGCAGGTGTCATGCTTTCTGGAATTCTATCTGACACTTTAATCTTAAAAAGTCCAACTACCACGGAACGCGATAGAGAAATTGCCATAGAATTAGCTAAAATAGCTGAAGTAGATTACGAAAAATACGGTTTAGATATGCTTAAAGCAGGATCTAGCCTAAAAGGATTAACAGTAGACGAAGTAGTGTTCTACGATTATAAAGAATTTGAAACTAATGACATGGGATTTGGAATCGGCCAAGTTCTGACTCTCGACTACGAAGAAGTTTTAAATAAGAAAGATGAATATATAGAGTTTTTAGATAAAACCTGTAAGTTAAAAGGATTTACTTTAATCGCTTTATTCGTAACTGATATAGTCAAAAATGGATCTTACGTATTGTACTCTAGCAATGCCCAGAAGATTATGGCAATGGCATATGATAAAAAAGATATGACTGAAGGATACTATTTGCAAGGAGTTATAAGTAGAAAAAAACAGATGGTACCGAACATAATGGGCGAACTAGAAAATATGGATTGATATTAAAGAACTTAAAAAAGCCTTTCACTAGGCTTTTTGTTTTTCTATTATCATTTGACGACCAACTGTTTTTTCTCCACTTACTAGTGATATAGAATCGTCGATTTTACAATCATCTATGATGCATGTTTCAGAATTTATAATAGCTCCTGTACCTAAAAGATTAGCTCCTTTAAGACAACAATTCCTAATAACCGATCTAGATAGGAAAGCTCCTTCTAAATTTGTATTCTCTGCACTCTTTTTATACACACAATTTAGATCTATTGCACCGTTAGTATACGATAGATCTAGTCCTCTGATATCTACATTAGAAAAAGATATATCTGAAAGATCTAAAAATCTTAAAAATGGAATGAATTCGCTTCTTATGCGCAAGTATTCTTTTCCAGAACTATCTTTGAATCGCTTGCACAATACATTTTTTTCAATAGAAACGATTCCAAGATATTTCTTTCCATCTTGACTGCTGGAAGCATGTTTTTCTATCTGACCCAAAGCTTTAACATATCTTTCTATTATGTTCTTCATTTTAGTAGGATATGAAACTCCCAAATCATAATATTCACTATACTTGCTTTGATACACTTCGCCATTTGGAGATATCATAATCATATCATTTCTTAAAACCTCAAGAGACTTCTTTAAATCATATTTTAAAAGAACATCTAAAGATAGAGGAATATCATCTACTTTAACTATAAATCTATCTAGTTGTGCATTTCCATCAGTTAAAGAAAGAAGAGCAATCATAAAATCCATCACTCGTGTTCTAAGAAAAGGATTTAAACTTTCTATTCCTATTTTCCAACTAGAAAATAATCCGGCAGATAACGGATAGTCTGTTTGTATAAATTCGATTTTTTCTACTATTTTCATACTGTTTCCTCCAAAACTCCGATAGTATAACACATAATATAAAAATAATCTAGAACAATTAAAGCTTGAAATATAACTAGATTGTGCTATAATATTATTGATTTTCATAAATCGATATTTTTTGCGCTCATAGCTCAATTGGATAGAGCGTTAGACTACGGATCTAAAGGTTAGGGGTTCGACTCCCTTTGGGCGCACCATATTAAGATGATACTAGAACTTTAAAAATTTTTAAGGTTCTTTTTTTATTAATATTTAGTAGTGCCCTTTTTAGAATCGATATCCTTAAAATGTGTCAGTTCAAAAATCTTATCGTTAAATTTTACAAATATATCTTTTTCTAAATTGTCATAATATGAAATTACTTTGGTATTTCTTTTTATAATCTTCTTTGTTTCAATGTTATATCTAACATTTTGAAATTGAATTATATTATCTGCAATAGTTCTGCGTGCTATAATATCATAAAAATCCTCTTTATGGATCTTTTTTGATCGATATTTTATGTTCTCTTCATGAGATAAATTATTAAAACTTTTTCGATGACAAGACTTGAAATCTAAGAGATTAATATCATATTTACTTAATAATCCACGAATACACGTAGGCACATCAGGAAGAAAATTGACAAATGAAATGTTTTGAGGACTACCATAATTTTTTATTAAAAGATAAAGAATTTTTTTAACACTTTTAGTGTCATTTTTTAAACTGTTATAAGTAAATAAAATAGATTCACTTGAAAAATCTACTATTTCAAAAAAGTAATTACCTTTTGT
>CAJUKM010000031.1 GCA_910587535.1 uncultured Bacilli bacterium | reverse complement strand
AGGTAGCGAAATTCCTTGTCAGGTAAGTTCTGACCCGCACGAAAGGCGTAATGATCTGGGAGCTGTCTCGACCATAGACTCGGTGAAATCTTAATACCTGTGAAAATGCAGGTTACCAGCGACAGGACGGAAAGACCCCATGGAGCTTTACTGTAGCTTGATATTGGAGTCAGGTAATTCATGTAGAGGATAGGTGGTAGACTTTGATGCATAGACGCCAGTTTATGCGGAGTCACCCTTGGAATACCACCCTTGAGTTACTTGATTTCTAACCTACACCCGTGATCCGGGTGAGGGACAGTGTCTGGTGGGCAGTTTGACTGGGGCGGTCGCCTCCCAAAGAGTAACGGAGGCGCCCAAAGGTTCCCTCAGATTGGTCGGAAATCAATCGAAGAGTGTAAAGGCATAAGGGAGCTTAACTGCGAGACCTACAAGTCGAGCAGGTGCAAAAGCAGGGCTTAGTGATCAGGCGGTTGAATATGGAATTGCCGTCGCTTAACGGATAAAAGTTACCCTGGGGATAACAGGCTGATACCACCCAATAGTTCACATAGACGGTGGTGTTTGGCACCTCGATGTCGGCTCGTCACATCCTGGAGGTGAAGTCGCTTCCAAGGGTTGGGCTGTTCGCCCATTAAAGTGGCACGCGAGCTGGGTTCAGAACGTCGTGAGACAGTTCGGTCCCTATCCGTCGTTGGCGTAGGAAAATTGAGGAGTGCTGTTCCTAGTACGAGAGGACCGGAATGGACATACCTCTGGTGTATCTGTTGTCACGCCAGTGGCATCGCAGAGTAGCTATGTATGGAAGGGATAACCGCTGAAAGCATCTAAGCGGGAAGCCCTCTCCAAGATGAGTTTTCCCATATTTTATATAGTAAGGTCCGTTGAAGACTACAACGTTGATAGGTTAGAGGTGGAAGCGTAGTGATACGTTGAGCTGACTAATACTAATAGACCGAGGATTTATCCACAATATAATTTGATGTATACATTATCCAGTTTTACAAAGGACAAAATCCTTTATTGGTGACGATAGCTCAGTGGTCACACCTCTTCCCATCCCGAACAGAGTAGTTAAGCACTGATACGCCGACGATAGTGTAAGCGAAAATAGGTAGTTGCCAGTTTTTTTTTTGCAATAATTTTGTGACTTTGGGGAAGGTGAGAAAATGAAAGTAAATTTAGATAGATATAAAAATTTATATATGGCTATTAGAAAAAAGTTGGTTGATATACAAGTCGCTGAAGAATTCAATCAATTTGAATATAAAAACGCTATCGATATATCGCAAAATTTATTTTCATTTTCTTTTCTTTTTAAATCGATTTTTTATACAAATTCTTCACTCGTATATCTCGTATCGTTTATAAATTGCTTTCAAAATCTCAAAGTCAAAGATGAAACTTCATTTCCCTATAGTGGTTATACCCATTCTTTAACTATTTACTTGCTTAAAAGACTTGAAAGAGAAGGTATAATTGTTATCGAATCGTGTGAACGCAGAGCGATTAAAGCCGATTTACATAACTACTATCAAGGAATAGGTAACAGTGGAGTGAATAGAAAAATCTCGATGTATGATATTAGATTTCATAAGTTAAGATCTCTTAAAATGGAAGACTTTGAGATGATCGCAGGTGCGGCTAGAATGCTTAGAGCAGATCTTTCTGAAGTGAATTTTAATTTGGTAGGAGATAGACCATATGCACGCTTGAAAAGAAGATATATAGCAAGAAACATCTTAAATTTACATGTTCTGAAACAGGAGCTAAAGTACCTTTCTTTCGAAATAGAAAAATACAAACTAGATCGTAGTGACCTCGAAGATATGAAAGAGTTCTTTTTGAGGAAAAAATAATACTGAGTTGACAAAAAAGGAGATATAGACTAGAATATTTTTTATTCGGGTAGGTGAGTTACATGGCTATAATAACGTTAGATGAACTTTATATTAAAATTCATAGCATTAACGATAGAATGATCAAAAATGGTGACACTACTGCTATAAACACACTTACGACTTTAGCTTTGCGTCGATATAATCCTGCTCTTTGGAATTCAAAGAATGGAGACGAACTGACTCTTGCAGAGTTTTATTTTTGTTACTCCGAAATTTTTATAGATGCTCAAGAAAAACTTTCTTTCTTCCTAATGATTTATCGTTTTAAAAAGAAGATGTTTTCTTTTAACACCCTAATAGTCACGTCCATTATAAAAGCTTGTTCGTATACTCGAGTTGACCCAGAACTATATCTTATTTATTGGGAGATGTTCTTATCTAATTCTATCTATCGGTTAATAAATAATTTAGAGCCGTTTATTATAACTCAGATATTATGTGAACTAATAAAATATGCTTCTTTAGAAAGATTACAAAAAGGAGATTACAGGGATGTCGAAAAACTGTTATGTGAAATGAACGATGAAGCATATAGCCCAATTTTCAAAAATGATTTTAACGGTCTTAATATTTATGCAACACTTTATGACATGATCAATAAGAGAAACTCGAAACTGAACAATGAACATAATTTCAGAATACTAGAACTTATTACTAATTCCGAAATGATCGGAGATGAAAAGTTGAAAGCATGCATAAGAGATATCGAGAAAAAATATTACGATGATGAAACTAGAGTTTGTTTAGAATCGTTAAAAGCCATTAGAGACATCTGGGCAAAGAAAAAAGGCATTAGCCTAATCATATTACCAAAAGGTTTAAAAAGTGCTAAAACCGCTAAATAAATCCATTATTTGATAAAAATTCTTTCGTAGTTGCATAATCGTTATAACCCCTAAGACAGTCGATTGTCTTTTTTTCTTTTATAACTAAACTCAAAGGAGTACCAAATCCTTCTCTTAAAGTGGATTCTTCGCCAGACTTTGTACATTTTCCGGGAATCACTATACCACTATCTAGGGTAGATTTATAATCGTCTTCCGTCAGAGTTTTTACATCTATATAATAGATATCGACTCTATATTCCTCTACTAGACTTCTTAAAATTGGCTTAAATCTTTCACAATAAGTACAGTTACTTTTACCAAGAACTATGTAAGCAGGATTACTTCCACTTATTAAATCTTCTATTTCGGAATAAGAAGAGATGTACTTTATTTCAAGATTTTCTTTAACGATATCTTCATCGTCTTCTACATGCTCCATGCGTTCATAAAAAATATAAACCGTGATCGTTATTAAGACGGAGATTAAAATAAACAACGACACTAAAAATACACTTTTAATTTTCATTTACTATCACCCCATAATGATAACATTGTGAAGTTCCTATTTCAACCATTTTTGCATACTTATTTGACTTTGCGTATTACAAAATTTATAATGATTTATAGAGGTGTACGATATGGATTTAGATTTTGTAGATGATACTTTAATAATAACTAGAGATGCCAAAAAAAGAGATCTATTAAAGAGAATTGGTAAAGAAAAAAAATTAAGCAATGCAAAAATAATTGGCCTCGAAGAATTTAAAAAAAAGTACTGTTTTGACTATACAAAAGAAGCTATTTTTTATATTCATAAGAAGTACGACGTGAATATGGAAATAGCTAAAATATTTGCAGATAATCTCTACTATTTAGAAGATACAAATATTAAGACTCCAAAGACGGACATACTATTAGAGATAAAAAAATATCTAGAAGAAAATAATCTTCTTAAAATTGACACGATATTTAAAAAATATATACACCGTTCTAACATAGTACTCTTGGAAGTGGATTACGAAGATAACTTCTACGAGCGTATCTTCAAAAAAATAGAAAATTATACAAAGATAGAAAGAATCCCATTTCATAAAAAAAACAGAATTAATAAAATCCCACTATACAAATTTTCCAAACTAGAAGATGAAATCTCTTTTGTTGCATCCGAAATAGTTAAACTTATTAAGAATGATGTACCTGTTGAAAAGATAAAAGTTATAAACATTGAAGAACCTTATAAATTTGCTCTATCTAACATATTTAAAGACTTTAACATTCCTATCTACATCCCTACAGATGAGACGATCGCGAGTACTATTCTTTTAGCAGAGTTCAAGCGTCTATATAGTTCTGACATGACACGTGCAATCGAAGAACTAAAAAAACTTATCAAGACGCCGAGGGATAGGAGTATTTTTGAAACGATCATAAATGGTATAAACGAATACAGTTGGGTCAAGAATTACGAAGAAGTAAAGGACATCATAATAGATGACTTGAGCAAAAAAACGATTCCCAATGACACTTACAGTGGTGTAGTTGAGATAGTCGATTTGGAAAGCTACACCCCAGCCGACGGAGACTATGTATTTTTATTAAATTTTAACCAAGGCATCATTCCGAAAACTAAAAAAGATGAAGACTATCTCGACGATCAGATTAAAGTCGAATTGGGTATAAGCGATTCGATAGATTACAACAAGAAAAATTTAGAAAAAACAAAATTAGCTTTAGCAAATATTGAAAATCTTACGGTGACTTACTGTGATAGAGATTTAAGTGGAGAACTCTATATCTCGAACGCTTATGACGAAGAAATGTTCGAGATTAAAAAGTCCAATATGACTTTTGAACATTCGGAGAGCTATAATAAAAAGTGCCTTCTAACAGCCAGAGATGAGCGAAGAAAATATGGAAGTGAAAGTGAAAATTATCACATACTTAATAACCATTATAAAGATGAACCATATCAGAGTTATGACAACACTTTTAAAGGAATAAATAAAGAGAGTCTTAAAAATTACTTAGAAAACAAACTGACTCTTTCTTACTCTAGTATGAACTCATATTACAAATGTGGATTTCGCTATTATCTAGAATACGTTCTAAAAATAGATAAATTTCATGATACGTTTGATACAGCGCTTGGAAATATATTTCACAGTGTTTTATCAGAAGCATTTAAAGAAGATTTCAATTTTGAAAATTCGTGGCAAAAAGCTTTGGAAGAAAAACAGATAACTTTCAATGAGATGGAAACGTTTTTTCTAGACATCCTAAAAAAAGAGTTAGAATTCATCATAGACACGATTAAAGAAGAAAAAGAGTACTCATCTTTAAAAGAAGAACTATATGAACAAAAAATCGAAGTACCTATTGACGATAAAAATAACGTCACCTTCAAAGGCTTCATAGACAAAATAATGTATGGCAATTTCGAAGATGGAAAGATTGCAGCAATAGTGGATTACAAGACTGGAAATCCAGAATTAAACATAGACAATGCGATATATGGACTAGACATGCAACTCCCTGTCTATGCTTACCTTATTAAAAAGTTTGAACCATTAAAAGATGCTCATATAGGAGGCTTCTATCTCCAAAAGATACTTCACAATGAGATAGACGTAGAAAAGAAAAGAAATGCTCTCAAACTGCAAGGTTATTCAAATGGAAAAATAAAAATACTAGAAAAAGTCGACAGTACATATGAGGATAGTCGCCTGATTAAATCCTTGAAAATAGGAAAAGAGGGTTTTAGCAAATATTCTAAAATACTTTCCGATTCCGAAATAGACACTATGATAGATTTAGTCGATAGGAAGATCCTAGAAGCATCTAAAGATATATTAGAAGCCAAGTTCGACATAAATCCAAAAGAGATCGGTGGAAAAATGAAGGGCTGTGCCTTCTGTCGATTTAAAGATATATGCTTTGTAAAAAACAAAGATATTCTAAAACTTAAATCCGTTAAAAGAGAAGAATTTTTAGGAGGTGAAACATATGCCGACGTGGACTAAGGAACAACAAGAAGCTATCGAAAAATCCGGTACTAACATCATCGTAAGTGCGGGAGCAGGTTCGGGAAAAACCGCTGTACTATCTGAAAGAGTAATCTACAAACTGAAGTCGGGAATCCATATCGATGAACTGCTCATTCTGACGTTTACTAGAGCGGCTGCCGAAGAGATGAAAGATCGCATCAGAAAAAAGATCAAAAAAGATTCTTCTCTAAAAAGAGAATTAGATGCTTTGGACTCGTCTTATATTACGACTTTCGATTCCTTCGCGTTATCGGTCGTAAAAAAATATCATTACCTTTTAAACATTAAAAAAGATATCTCTATCACGGACGATACTATAGTAAAATTAGAGATGAAAAAAATACTCGATAGAGTTTTTGAAGAGTCCTATAAGAAACGGGAAGATACGTTTACAGACTTTATTAAAACGTATTGTTTGAAAAACGATCGCACCTTAAAAAATGCCATACTATCTTTGATAGAAAAAATAGACGGATACTTAGATAGAGAAGAGTATCTAGATTATATAGAAAATAAGTTTTTTACAGAAGAAAATATCCGAAAGATAATATATGACTTTAAAAAACTCGTCGACGAAAAAAAACGAATTCTCTACCTAGAACTCGAAAATGGATATCGCTTTTTTGATGAGGATTTCATAGAAAAAATCAACAACGTAGTACTTCCTATACTGAACATTAATACTTTAGAAGAATTTGCGATTATTTCACCAGTACGTTTGCCGTCACTAAAAAAAGGTGCAGAAGAAGAAACGAAAAAGGCAAAAGAGAATATTAAAAAAGCCTTAGACGATTTATTAAAGTTAAAAGATTATGGTGATGAAAAGAAAATAAAGGACGACATCCTAACGACTAAAAATACGATTCTTTCAATAAAAAGAATTTTAGTTAAGTTCTTTGATGAACTAGATAAGTATAAAAAAGAAAATGAAATTTATACCTTCAGCGACATTGCCAAACTATCTATAGACATCCTAAAAAGATTTGCTATTGCAAGAGAAACTTTGAGAGATAAGTTTAAAGAAATAATGATCGATGAATATCAAGATACGAACGATGTTCAAGAAACCTTTATTTCACTTATTGCAAATGAAAACGTATATATGGTTGGAGATATCAAACAATCGATCTATAGATTTAGAGGATCTAATCCAGACATATTTAAAACCAAGTACGATCACTATTCACAAAAAGACGGTGGCTATAAAATCGATTTAATAAAAAATTTCCGCTCAAGAAAAGAAGTACTCGAAAATATCAACGACATTTTTGGACTCATCATGGACGACTCTCTTGGTGGGGCTGCCTACACTGTTTCTCATGAAATGGTTTTCGGAAACGAAGAGTATTTACAAAAAAAGTCGACTAATTACGACTACAATTTCGAAGTATTAGAATACGATTCAGAAGGTAATGAAGAATATGGTGACGATGAAATAGAGATATTTACGATAGCGAATGACATAAAAAACAAGATCGATAATAGATTAGAAGTTTTTGACAAAAACACTTCTCTGATGAGACCGTTTAAATATTCGGATGCCGTTATAATACTAGACAGAAGTAAATTTTTTGACAAATTTAAAAAGATATTTGAACACCTAAACATTCCACTTACGATCTTAAAAGATGATAGACTAAATTCTAGTGACGATCTATTTATAATAAAAAATCTCATAACGTTATTTTTACATATCAAAAAAAGAAACTACGATATAGAATTCAAATATGCATTCATGAGTATAGGCAGAAGCTTTTTATACGAATATGACGATCAACAACTTTTTGATTTCTTATCCGAAGAAAAATTTAAATCGTCTAAGCTGTACGAAGATTTAGATAGAATCGACAGCCTGTATTCTAAAACGATAAGAGAGATTTTGCTAGAGTTATTAGATGTGACCGAATTCTATTCTAAGATTTATAAAGTAGGTGACTACGAAAATACGAATGTAAGACTTACTAAACTAGTAGATATTGCGACGAATTTAGGATCGATGGGATACACAATAGAGATGTTTGATGAATATCTAGGTGAAATATTGACAGAAGATATGGATATCAAATATACTGCATTTAACGACGATGTCGACAGTGTTAAAATACTAACGATCCATAAATCGAAAGGACTCGAGTACCCTATATGTTACTTTGCAGACCTAGCTCATTCATTTAATACTAGAGAACTGAAAGATAAATTTATTGCCGATAAAAAATTAGGAATTATCGCGCCAGTTACTCTAGAAGACGAAGAAAACGATAACACTATACTAAAAGAACTTTATAAATATTCTTTTACTAACGACGAGATAAGTGAGAAGATCAGACTTTTCTATGTAGCACTTACTAGAGCGCGAGAAAAAATCATCATCACTCTTCCACATAGAGATACTACAAAACTGGAGAAAAATAGAGAAGGAACGATCGAATCTATAAGAAGATTGAACTTCAAAAGTCTAGCGGATTTTATATATGGAATTAAAAACTATTTACCAGCCTACTTTAAAACTATAGATTTGCAAAAAATAGGCCTCACTAAAGATTACCTATATATAAAGGAAAATAAAGATGTCGAAGCACAGTTCATGAAGAACGATTTTCTAGTAAGCGAGATATCATTAAAAGCTAATAAACAAGACAATGTTTCTTACTCTAAGAAAAACCTTGAACTAATCGATAGTGGAAAAGTTAAAAAAATGGAGTTTGGTACTAGAATTCATGAAATATTAGAATATATTGATTTAAAAAATTATGAACCAACGGATATAGATGATGAATTCATAAGAGAGAAAGTTACGAACTTTGTAAATTCACCACTCATTAAAAATATTTCTGCTGCAAAAATATTTAAAGAGTTCGAATTCATTTACGATGAAAAAGATATATCCTATCATGGTATAATAGATTTGATGATAGAGTACAGTGACCACATCGATATAATCGATTATAAACTTAAGAACGTCGAGAATGAAAATTATTTTAAACAGCTTAAAGGCTATAAAAACTACATAAGTACTGTATCGAATAAGGATATAAATTTGTACTTATATTCGATATTAGAAAGTAATTTTCAAAAAATAGAATGAGAGAACTTGAACTTGCAAGTTCTTTTTAAATCATCTATAATCATAATAGGTGATTTTATGGATAAATCTTTACTTACGATAAACTTCAACAAACTATATAAAAATATCTTAGATCTCGGGAGGTCACTTTGACTTAGAAAATAAAAATGCGAGAATAATTGAACTAAAAAAAGAGATGGAAGACTCCTCTATTTGGGATGATGTCGATAAGGCGACTTCGCTAAATAGAGAACTTTCTAATTTAGAAAAGTCACTAAAAGAATATAACGAACTATCAAAAGAATTAGCAGATAACATCGAACTACTAGGACTGATTGAAGATGAAGATGAACTAAAAGAAATAGAAGTATCACTCATTAAAATGCAAGAAAGATATGATGCATTAGAGATTACTTCGCTTCTAGATGGAGAATACGACTCTAGTAATTGCTATCTAGAAATACACCCAGGTGCAGGTGGAACAGAAGCGTGTGACTGGGCGAGTATGCTATTTAGAATGTATACGATGTTCTGTGAAAAAAATGGTTATTCCTATAAAGTGATCGACTCCCAAAAAGGAGACGAAGCTGGACTAAAATCGACGACTATTTTGATAAGTGGATATTATCCATATGGATATTTTAAAGGCGAAAATGGTGTACATAGATTGGTGAGGATCAGTCCTTTCGATTCTAATGCGAGAAGACATACTTCCTTTGCAAGCGTTTCGGTTACTCCCGAGATCGACGACAATATCGACATAGATATCAAACAGAGCGATTTAAAAATAGATGTATATCACAGCAGTGGTGCGGGAGGACAGTCGGTAAATACGAGTAACTCTGCAGTAAGAATAACACACATACCTTCTAAAATAGTCGTAACGTGCCAAATAGAAAGAAGTCAACAACATAATAAAGATATCGCAATGCAGATGTTAAAAAGTAAACTATATGCTTTAGAAAAAGCTAAAATAGATCGTGAAAAGAGCAATCTAAAAGGCGAAATAGTAGATATCAACTTTGGATCGCAGATTAGAAACTATGTTCTTGAACCGTACAAATTGATCAAAGATGTTCGCACAGAATATGAGACATCGAATGTCAATAAAGTATTAGATGGTGACATTAAATCCTTTATGGAAGCATACTTAAAAAAGAATAAACAGGAGTGATTTTGTGAAAAAAGTAAAAAAGTATTTTAAACTATTAGCAGGCTCTTTATTGATTGCAGTTACCCTAAATGTTTTTTTCAACGGTATGAATATAATACCATCCGGACTATTTGGTTTTTCTATTCTCTACAATAATAGAACCTCGATGGATTTAGGAACTATTTTACTTTTGACAAACGTATTTTTCTTTCTTCTAGGTTTATTGACGTTATCTAAAAAGAAAATTAAAAAATCGATCTTTCCATTCATTACAATTCCTGTATTCGTATATATCACAAAAGATATTAATAGACTAATAGATTTTGGTAATACAGATAAACTTCTCATAACGCTCTACGGGGGAGTATTGATGGGAATCGGTTTTAAATTAATATACAAGGAAAATTGTTATGCTTCAGGTGCAGACATAATTACAGAGATCACAAAAGAAATTTCGAAGGCTAAAGGACTACTACCGAACTACATTTTAGACCTCATATGGATAATGTTTGCAGTAAAACTATATGGCGTCGAAGGCGCGATGTATTCTCTAATAGCGATTATAATAATGGAACATTTATCTAAGAAGGCGACTCTCGGAATAAGTGATTCAAAAGTTTTCTATATTATAACTAAGAAAGATGCCGAAGTTAGAAGATTCATACTAGACGAACTTCATTATGAACTGACTATTTTTGATGTCAAAGGTGGATTCTTAAAGATGAAGAATAAAGTTCTCATGAGCGTAATCCCTACCAAAGATTATTATAAACTAAAAGAAGGAATTAAACTCATAGATCCCAAGGCATTCATATCTATAACAGACTCCTACGAAGTAGTAAACCCTAATAAGAAAATTAAAAAAAATAATTGATAAAGGAAAAGCATATAATTCATTATGAAAAAATATGTTTTTTTTATTTGTGCAATTATCGCATTGTTAATTTCACTAGGCGCTAAATTTGATGTACCAAATACTTTTCCTCTTGTTGGAAAACTGATAATAATCGACCCTGGACATGGAGGTAAAGACCCCGGCTCTATATATAAAGAAGAGTATGAGAAAGAATATAATTTAGATTTTGCATTTTATTTAAAACGATCCTTAGAAAACTTAGGTTCTACTGTAATTATGACTAGAACGGGTGATTATGACCTCAGTAACCCTTCGTCTAGTAGTAGAAAGAGATCAGATTTTAACAATCGTATTAAGCTCATAAATGACAATCTAGCAGATATGTATATTTCACTCCATATGAACTATCTAAATGATTCAAAATACTACGGCGGACAAGTATTTTATAGTAACAGCAAACTAGATAATGAAGAATTAGCTAAGACAGTCCAAAAATATTTAAACGACTTCTTCTCCTTAAAAAAAGATTATAAAAAAATCGGAAACGATAAATATATGTTCAGTAAAATTGAAAGACCAGGAGTACTTATCGAATATGGATTTATGTCCAGTTATAAAGATCGCAGTAATTTAAAAAATAAAAATTATAAACAGGAATTAGCTCAAACAATAGCAAAAAGTATAGTCGACTATTTCACCTAAATTTCACCAATTCATAACAGAAATTATTCATAAAGGTACTATCATTTTATTGTAACTTGTAGTATAATTTTATACTAGGTGAAGCCCATGCAAAAGACGTTTAAAACAATCGAAGAACAGATTATTATCTTGCGCGATAAGGGACTTATTATCGATGACGAAGAGTTTGCTAAAGAGACACTCCTAAGAGAAAACTACTTCTTTATAAGTGGTTACAGACATCTATTCATGGATGGCATTAGATCTAAACAGTTTAAAAAAAATACTAACTTTAGAGAACTTTATGCGATGTTCAACTTCGATAGACAGTTGAGAAACATCATATTTAAAAACCTTTTAATCATCGAAAATAATTTGAAGAGTATCTTCTCATATCAGTTATCTAAAAACTACGGTTTCAAAGAGAAAGACTACTTAAAACCTACTAATTTCAACACTAGTTCAGAAAAGACTCGACAGGTTAACGATCTACTAAGAAAGATCAAACGTCAGATTAGAGTCAATGGAGGACAACACTCTGCTACGACACATTACATATATAATTATGGTTATATCCCACTTTGGGTAGTAGTAAAAGTGTTATCTTTTGGAATAGTTTGTGAGCTTTTTTCCATAATGAAAAATAGAGACCAAGAAGAGATTGCAGAGATATTTGGCTTAAAAGTACACGACATGCTAAACTTCCTACCTATTTTAGCGAACTATAGAAACTTGTGTGCTCATGAAGATATTCTATACGATAATAGAACGGCTGCTATGATCGATACTAATAAGTATCATAACATGTTAGATCTTCCTCAATTAGATGGAGAATACACTTGTGGAAAAAATGATCTTTTTGCACTTATAATCATAATGAAACATCTTTTAAGAGAAGAAGAATTTCGTCTTTTAATAAAAGAGATAGATTATGAAAAAGCTGTTTTATCTGGTAAATTAGAAGTATTGGAAATAGAAGACGTCATGGAACATATGGGATTTCCTAAAAATTATACTGAGTTAATCGACATGAGATAGAAGAGGAAAGATATAATGGAAGAAAACGAAATAAGAGAGAAAAACGAAAAAAAAGTTAAACACAAAAGAACTCACGAAAAAAAGAATAGTGCTGCATTGGCGTCGATCATTTCGCTATTTGTAGGAGCTATAGGTATGTACTTATTGGTCTACTATGTCCTACCTGGAGAAACAAATACGGTCATCAACAAAAGTGAAAAAGAGGTTACTATAACCGATCAAGGTATAGCAGATGCCGTTGAAAAACTATACGATGCCGTGGTAGTGGTAGAAGTCTACTCCAATAATACACTTGCAGCAAGCGGAACGGGATTCGTCTATAAGACAGCAGGAAATAAAGCATATATTTTGACTAATGATCATGTAGTTAATACGTCATATAAATCAGATGTAAAAATCATGTTCACAAATGGAAAAAAAGTTGAGGCCAAAGTAGAAGGATCTGATGCGTTTTCAGACTTGGCAGTTTTGAGTGTAGATGAAAAAGAAATTATAACTGTCGCTGAAATCGGAAAAAGTGAAGATTTAAGATTAGGAGATACAGCTTTCGCAATAGGAGCACCTTTAGATACAGAATATTATTGGTCAGTTACACGAGGAATAATCAGTGGTAAAGATCGCATGGTGGAAGTTAGTTTAAACAATTCAAAGACTAGCGATTATGTCATGAAGGTTTTACAGACCGATGCATCCATTAATTCAGGAAACAGCGGTGGACCACTCGCAAATTCAAATGGTGAAGTAATCGGTATTACGAATATGAAACTCGTATCGAGTGGAGTCGAAGGAATCGGTTTTGCAATTCCTATAGAGGACGCTGTAACTTACGCTGAATCTATTATCAACGGAGAAACTTTAAAAAGACCACTTCTTGGTGTAGAAATGCTTAATCTTAGCAATACGTATGAACTTTATAACAATAAAATAGTAGTAAATACTGAATTAACTGCTGGCGTAGTTGTAGTAAAAGTTCAAGATAAAAGTCCAGCAGAAGCAGGAGGATTAACTCGTGGAGATATCATCATTGCTGTAGATGATGAACCTGTCGCAAACGTAGCAAAATTGAGATACAGTTTATATAAACATACTGTCGGTGATACAATAAAGGTTACTATCGAGAGAAATGGTAAAAAACAAGATTTAAAAGTCAAATTAACAGTCGCAAGCGAATAGCTTGTGGCTTTTTAAAATAAAAAGCAAGACGAAAAAGATATAGAAATATTAAGAATCAACAATCTTAGGAAAAGCAATTCTTGAAAATTTAATTATTACAGATTTTAATGGAAAAACTTTGCGTTGGAATTAAAGATTACAATCTTGGCTTGAGCGCAGTAAGAAAGCCATTTATTATTTTTTCATCAAAAGAAAACGATGATTTATCTACCTTCTGGTTATCTGACGTGGGATTTATAGATAAAAAAAGTATAACTATTTATGATCTTATAAATAATGGGTATGAACAAAAAGTTATAATTACATTAAAAACAATAAATCGGCGTGGAAAAAAAGAGTGTAATCGCGCTATAACAATAAATAACGAAAGACTTATTAAAGAGTAGCCTAAAGAATTAATAAAAAATTTATAAGGTCTAATAAATTCATTTCATATTATCTTACAAAGTTAGAGAACGCATTCTTGGCTAAAGCATATATTATAGCGAGGATGTGTTTTATTATGGAAAATACTTACGACGTGAGAGCCTTGACTGGAATAGTAATAGATCCAGGACACGGCGGTAAAGATGGTGGAGCTTCAGCTAATGGAATCATTGAAAAAAATATGACTTTAGATATTAGTAAATATATGTATGATCGCTTTAAAGAACTTGGAGTCCCTGTCGCGATGACGAGAACTAACGATGTAGAGATGACTTCTGCTACTAGACCAAAGGAGATACTAAATAAGTTTGGTAATTCCAAAGATGTGATTGTTCTATCTAATCACATAAATGCGGGAGGAGAAACTTAGCTCTTGCATGGATTAAATTTATAAGGGTATTAAGATGACTGTGTTTGAGTAAAACAGTTAATTGATAATTAATATCAAAAATGATATTTTGATGACTATAATTACCTTAAAATTATTTTTAAATGTTAAAAGAATGTCGAAAAATGTGTTATAATTGATATATAAGATAGCAGTATTTAATCTTTTTAAGATGGATACTGCTTATTTTTTGAAGTAGAGGTGTTTTATATGTTGTCAAAAGAAGAAAAAATTAAAGATATAATACAGTATTTTTCATGGTTAGAATCTATTATTAAAATGAATAATGATTTTGCATATACAGATATTAATATATCTATTGAGAGTTTTATATTAAAATTGTTGAAAGTCTTAGGGATAGGTAACTATGAAAACTGTAATATTAAAAAAATTAACTATCCATA
>CAJUKM010000030.1 GCA_910587535.1 uncultured Bacilli bacterium | reverse complement strand
TATCTTTTTTCTATTATTTCTTTCTTCCATAAACTTGCCTCTTATCATTTTTAGAATACCTAAGTTTCAGTCATTTAGTTTAAATTATAATATACATTCTATCTAAAACTGTGTCGAATTATGTATTTTCTATTCTATTTAAGGATAACACATTACCTTTATTTCTCTATATATTCATAAAGCGTATTTATTTTTCGAATACAAAAAGAAACTCAAAGAGTTTCTTTGCCATAGGCGATTCCAAACTAGAAACCGCCTCCACCGCCTCCACCTCCAGCGAAGCCTCCACCACCAGAGAAACCACCACCGAAACCGGAACCTCCTCCAAGAGTAGAATTAGCATTGTGAGAATTAACTGTTGTCATCGAATTAGTATGAGCTTTACTAAAGCTCCTATTCAAGGAATTCATCAAGTAAAAGTCTCTGTAATAAAACATTCCTGGACTGATAGTATTCTCTTCTATTCCTAAATTTGATAGTTGAACTTTCATCGATTTTTGCACTTCTTTAGCGATTCCAAAGACAGTTGCATAGACTAGATATTTGTCCCAAAGAGCGATCTCTGGTATTTCTTTTTCTTTAAAAGAACCAAAATCTTTCAAGAAGTTTTTGAATGCTTCCCATTTTAAGTAATGCTCTCTCCCTTTGTGTGTCCACTTCTTTATTGTAAGAGTATAAATGAAGAACGTTACAGCACCAAGCATCACTAGAATATGTAATAAGTAAAAATCTACTTTAAAGTGCATAAGAAGGAAAAACACTAATATTCCTAAAAACATATACACTGTACCTATTAGGGCTGGTTTCATGTGTTCTTCGAAGAACCCTTCCTGTTTCGCCGTTCTTTGGACGCTCAACTTCCAAGCCTCATATCTTTTCATAAATTGTTCAGCAGTCTCAAATTTTGAAGAATATTTCTCTACTTCTTTAAGAGTTACTTTTTTATCGCTTCCGATCATATTGAAAAGTAAATCGATCAATATTTTTTCTGAATCGTTTAATTTATTTTCCGACAATAAAATTAAAGTGAAGTCTTTTTTATCTTTTGGATCCTCTTCGACCCTTATATTTTTCTTATATATGAGATTCATAATAGATGCGTTAAACGCGTCTGTAGTGATATTTTTTTTCATCAGATAGTCGACCACCTCGACTTCGTAATCGCCAGTAAATTCTCTATAATATTTGTGGTCAAAACCGACATCGTATTCTTTATCGAATTTTTTATATAAATATATCCATAAGAATATTAAACCTAGAATATAAAGCGATGCAATGACGCATGTTCCATAATAAACTATTTTGATGAATATCTTTTTTCTATCGGATTCTTCGAACCGTTTTCCTTCTATCTCACATATTTCATCTAATGCATCCATCTTACTTTCATTTAAGATTCCAGGAATCGCATTTACCAAATTTTTATCGAAAGTCATTCTTATCTCTATAGGACTTTCTCCATCGTAATAATCTACTGTCAATATAGCACCCTTATACGTTTCTTCACCAGATGAAGTCTTATCTCCACCGACTACAGAAAGTTCTCCATTTAAAGGTCCGTGAGCCCACGCTCTAAAAGTGTCTGATTTCGATAGTCCAGGAGTAATGACTTGAATATTGACTTTATCGGCAGACTCGTTATCTAATTTAAAAAGCGTATAGTATAGTTCTGCGACATCTTCGTGCAAGACAACTGCTTGATCGATAAAATAGTCGAAGAAATATACTTTATAGCCGGAATAGTTTGGGTCGTATATCTTAATCTCAGAACCGTTCTCATCACTTCTATTTGTATACGACTTCTCTAGTCCACTATAACCGCTTTTCATCTCGGCAAATTTATCGTAGTCGTAATCTAAAAGTTTCCAATCGATCTTTTCTTCATCTATTTTAGCAGATGATGCCTTTTTTAAAGAAATCCCTTTTGCGTTATAGATAGAAGAATTAGTTAGATCGACACCTCCCTCTTTCCAAGGTTTGAGAGATGCGTTGCGATAGTCGATTTTTCGTCTAAACCCATTTAAAGATCCCTTTACGACAATAGCTTCTTTTATGTGAAGGCTACCGACCATATCGACTTCTACTGACATATATACGTCGCTTATCTGATAAGATACGTTATCTACTCCACTAGCAAACACGACTAAAGGCATAAATAATAACATTAGTAATAACGATTTAATACAATTTTTTTTCATTCTATCCTCCAAAAAAAACTTAACTATTAAAAGTTAAGTTTAAAATTCGACTTTGACGTTTTCTCTCTCAACTTCTTGAGCTTTAAAGAATTCGACCTTAGTAAATTTAAATAACTTTGCAATTATATTACTCGGAAACATCTCTATTTTGTTATTTAATTGTAGAGCTGTATCGTTATAAAATTTACGAGCATAACTGATCTTGTTCTCTGTTTCATTCAACTGGTTTTGTAAATCTAAGAAATTTTGATTAGCTTTTAAATCTGGATACGCTTCTGCAAGTGCAAATAATTTATTGATCGCACTTGTAAGTTCTCCATCGGCTTCCATTGCCTTTTCCTTAGAATCGGCTGTCAAATATGTGTTTCTAGCTTTTATGACGTTTTCTAAAGTATCAGACTCGTGTTTAGCATAGCCTTTTACAGTATTTACAAAGTTAGGAATTAAATCGAATCTTCTTTTCAATTCGACATCTATTTGACTCCATTGATCTCTTACTCTATTTCTAAGACCGACTAATCTGTTATAAGTAGCGATTACATATATGATTAAAAGTAAAACTACTACTAATACAATTATCATCCACATTTCCATATGTACTTTCTATTCCTTTCTAGTACTCTGACACTATAATATTATCATATTTTTGGATTCGTATCAATATGTCTTCTTCCGCTTGGAATTCTTCTTTCAACGAATCCATATACTTTTTAACTCGAAGAGATTTCTCGTAATCATCTAATAAAAGCTTTATCTGTTTTAGACTTTTACTCACGGCGTTTTTACTAATATCAAAATTCGTTGCGATCTCTTCTATAGTCAAATTTTCGAAATAATAATCTCTAAATGTTGCCATTTGTTTCTCCGTTAATAGATCTTTATATATATCGAATAATTCACTATAATAAAGCACTTCTTCCATCACATCATATCCTTAAATAACCCGTAAATGTAGGACTCGATATCGAACGATTTTAAGTCTTCTACACCCTCACCTAAGCCGATAAATTTTACAGGCAATCCGACACTTTCTTTAATCGCAAGAACTATTCCACCTTTAGCAGTTCCATCGAGCTTTGTAAGGACAATACCTGTAATATTTGTTATGCTCTTAAAACTCTCAGCTTGACTTATTCCGTTTTGTCCAGTAGAAGCATCGATTACTAGTAAAGTCTCTTGCGGAGCATTAGGGACGTGCTTTCCGATTACTTTGTTTACTTTCTCGAGTTCAGCCATCAAACCGATCTTATTCTGAAGACGCCCAGCAGTATCGATCAAAACTATGTCGTTTTCTTTTTCTTTTGCTTGTAATAGTCCATCGTATATGACACCAGCTGGATCGGAATTCTCTTTACCATAAAAATCTACTCCGACTCTATTTGCCCAAATTTTTAACTGTTCCGTTGCGCCCGCTCTAAAAGTATCTCCAGCGATCAATAGGACGCTATGTCCTTCTTTTTTATATTTGTTTGCGAGTTTTCCTATCGTCGTCGTTTTACCTACACCGTTTACTCCGACCATCAAAATGACCGTTGGACCATCTTCGTTCATCTTTATCTTATCTGAAAGACTGTCGCTTCCAACGTAGATTAAAAACATCTCATCGACGATTACTTCACCAAGATCTTTAGTGCTCGTAATATTTTCCTCTTTGACTCTCTTTTTGAGTTTATCGAGTAAATCGTAGACAGTTTTAACGCCTATATCCGCTTCGATTAGAATTCTTTCTAATTCCTCATAATAATCTCCACTTATCTTCGTATATTTTATACCGAGCAAGCTAATTTTAGATACGAATTCTTTTCTCGTCTTCTCTAAACCTTCATCATAACTTGCGATATCTTCCTTGTTTTCTTTTTTAAAAGCATTTTTAAATTTATCGAATAGTCCCATATGATCTCCCCCTACTCACACTCAATATCTTCTAGTAAAGTCACTTCATATGGAGAACCTGTTTTAGACACTTTGATTGTACCAGAACATACTCCTTTTCGATCGTCGAAATATTCGTGTGACTTTAAATCTTCGACTGTAACCGTAGCCGAAACCCACTTTTCTTTGCTATCCTTTTCGCACTTCTCACTCATCCAAGATCTGCTATTGCAATTATAGATATCGGACGTATAATCGTCCAAATCGAGCGCTAAAATGAGCACAGCGTCTTTGATGTTATTCTCCTGTTCTTTAGATAACCCCTTTATTGCGTTCTCTCGTCCTTTAAAGACAGAAGGCACTGCAATTATTAAAATAAGTGCGATTACTGCGATAACCGAAATCAATTCGATCAATGTAAAACCGTTTCTTTTCATCATTATCACCTAGACACAAGTATAACAGTAATTACTTGAAAATTCAAACCAAATAGTGTATAATCATCTTATCTTTTAACGCTTTTACAAATATATCTGATTTGAAAAATTATTAGAAAGAAAGAAGGAAATTTTTATTATGAAAGAAAATGAAAGAGATGCGGTATCCGTATTCGCCCTAGGAGGATTAGGCGAAGTCGGTAAAAACATGTACGTCGTTAAAAACGACAAAGAAATAATAATAATCGATGCCGGAGTTATGTTTCCAGAAGACGATCTACTCGGTGTCGACTATGTAATCCAAGATATATCTTATTTAAAAGAGAATGAAAGTAAAATCGTAGGTTTATTTATTACCCATGGACATGAAGATCACATAGGTGGTATACCATTTTTATTAGGAAGCGTTAAGATACCTAAGATTTATACTTCAAAAATTGCAAACGATTTGATTCTTAAAAAATTGGTAGATAGAAACATAAAATTTGAGGATATCGAAGTATTCGATGAAAATTCGGTTTTCAAATTTAAGACTATGAATGTAGACTTTATAAGAACTAGTCACTCTATACCAGACAGTTACGCTATAGCGATACATACTAAACACGGCGTAATAATAACTACAGGAGATTTTAAATTCGACCTCACCCCTATTGGACCTATGAGCGATTTACATAAGATGGCTCGCTTAGGAGAAGAAGGCGTCAAACTTTTGATGAGCGATTCGACTAATGCTATGAGTGAGGGTTTCTCTAAAAGTGAATCTTGTGTAGATGAAACTATAAGCTCTATATTCACTAAATATACTTCCAATAGAATCATATTAGCAACGTTCGCTTCGAATATTTATAGAATTAAGCATATCGTCGAGACCTGCCGTGAAAACGGTCGTAAGATCGTCACATTCGGTCGAAGCATGGAAAACGCCAAAGATATCGCACTAAAGAACAATTTGATCACTGATAAGACGATATTCATCGAGGCTAACGAAGCTAAAAATCTTAAAAAGAACGAGATATGTATTTTGTGTACTGGATCACAAGGTGAACCACTTGCAGCCCTTTCTCGTATAGCTAATGGAACTCACAAACAGATCACTCTTTTGCCAGATGACATAGTTGTCTTCTCTTCTAACCCGATACCTGGTAAAGCAACTGGAATAAATAGAATCATAAACAAACTTTATTTAAAAGGTGTCAAAGTTGTAACGAATACTGAGCTCACTAACATTCACACTTCAGGTCATGCTAAACAAGAAGAATTGAGACTGATGTTGAGACTCATCAAGCCAGAATACTTCATGCCAGTACATGGAGAATATAGAATGTTAAAGGAACATAAAAATCTTGCCATTTCGTGTGATATACCAGAAGATAAGATATTCATTTTAAAAAATGGAGAATCGGTTGAGCTTTCTAAAGAAGGCGTCAAACGAGGAAAAAATTATCAGGCAGGAGACGTATACGTCGACGGCTCACGCATAGGAAGTGTCGGAAGCGTCGTTTTAAAAGATCGCAAGCTCATGAGTAAAGATGGCATATTGGTAGCGATATTAAATTTAGATGTCGCTAAAAAAGAATTATTGATTCATCCAAATGTTACCACTAGAGGATTCATCTTAGTAAATGAAAACGCCGATTTGATATTATCTATAAGTAGAAGAATAGAATCTACTGTAAAGAAATACTTTCAAGCTAATGCTAAATATAATTACGTCGATCTTAAAAATCAAATCATACTAGATTTAAATCCATATATCATAGAGTTAACTGGAAGAAGACCTATCATACTACCGGTAGTAATGGAAATAAAATGAGATATCTAAAAAATATCTCTTTTTTATTACTTAAATTATAGTTATGTATAAAAAAATAGTACTCAATCTACAAAAGATTAAATACTACCCTAACAATTTTGTAAGTACTCAACTCGGCAAAGCTAAGCGCTTACTTTTTATTTTAATTAATTATTATCCTTGGTTGAATGAAGGTAAAACTGTAACTTTGCTAGACCAAGTCTTATTCTGAGCATTTTCTATCGTGCCGTTTTCATTTATCCATAACTTTAAAGATGTGCTCTTAGTTTCTCCTGCAGCAAGAGTTAAGGTTTGTATGATATAAGAATTTTTATATGAACTTTTGGTCGGTGTCGTCTTACTGATACTACCTAAAGTATTTACTACGTCATCTAAAGCGAAATTTACTAAATTATCTTCAAGTGTACTTTCTGCTGTAACTTCTAATAATACGTTAACTTTGATACTTCTATCTTCATCGTTTCTAATCGTATAAGTATACGCTTCATGTGTGAGTCCAATTTCGTCGGTAACTGGATATGTATTAGTGAGGATATTTCCCTCTTTGTTTTCAGTAAACGTTATATCGGGTAAAGTCGCAGTACTGCCATTTATGCCGAATGGTTCATTGGATTCCCCTTCATAACTTACATAGGCAAAACTAAAAGATATGATTGTAACTAATCCTACCATCAACAATCCGAATACAAACAAAATCTTTCCATTGAATTGCTTCTTCATATTATTCACCTACTATAATTATATTTTAATTTATTGTCTCACTTTAGTCAACCGATATAGTAAAAAAACTGCATTTATTATACAGTTAATCTATCGATATAAAATATACTTTCGTTTCCTATGTCGATAAGAGATGCCACTTGGTTGATCTCTTTTAGCTCTAAGCTTTCGTATACTTTCATTATGTCTTCTTCGATTTTGCCATTTGTAACTATATCATCTTGTATATCTTGAGCAACTTCTAAAATATCGTTAAAATGGAGAAGAAATGATGCGATGTTCATCTTTTTTACTCTTTCCAATTCTTCTTTACTTATCTTTATATTTTTGAGTTCTGATCTTATTAGATCCAAAACTTCTTCTTTATATTCGGTCTCCACTTCGAAAGTTAGAAGGACATAATCGTCACGAACCTCCCTAGCAGGATACAATTCCCAAGGAACTAATTTTTCCTCTATCATCTTTTCTAGTAAGTCTGAAGTGGTTCCAAATCTCACTTGCAAGATTGCATCTAGATATATTCTAAGTTTTAAATCGTCGATATTTTTAAACTTACTTTTATCTAACTTGTATGCCACTTTTAACTTAGGAACTCCGACGTCCATCTGTCTTTCTTCGTAGCTCTTCTCTACTTCGATAGGCTCTTTAGTCTTTTTTCTAGTGACTTTCTTCTTACTCGCAAATTCTTTATTTGCCTGATTGGTTTTAATTATCCCGAGTGCCTCGAGAGGAGAAAACTTTCCTGTCAAAACTAAGAACATATTAGAGGGATGATAGAATACATCATAACATTTCTCTAAAGTATCAGCAGTTATCTCCTTGATGTCATCTTCTGTTCCACTTATGAGATACTTATGCTTATCTGTATTGTTTAAATTATATTCTAAACCGAAGTTTAAAACACTCATAGGTGTATTGTCATACATCTTTATCTCTTCTTTTATAATTCCTCTTTCTCTATTTACACTCCCAGCTTTAAAGACAGGATTTTGAACATAATCTAAAAGGAGTTCTAAATTTTCTTTAAATCTGTCAGATCCGATAACCTCATAAGAAGTATAACCGTAAGTCGTAAAGGCGTTTATAGAACTTCCAAGCGTAGCGTAATACTCAAACGCAGTATGCCCATCTTCCTCTTGAAACATCTGATGTTCTAAAAAGTGCGCTGTGCCATCTGGAACGGTCGTAAATTTTGTTTCTTTATCACACTTGAACTCTGTATCCATACTTCCAAATTTGACGTTAAAAGTCAAATAGAAATTCTTTGCTTTCTCTTGAGGATATAAAAATACTTCTAGTCCATTTGGAAGTTTTTCATAATAGACCGTCTCATCTGCACCTTTATACGTTATCTTTTTCATCTATTTCCCCTCACTCTGTATGTCAAAGTCAATTTAATTTTCTTTGCCAGATTTACAAGATCGCTTTTTTTGACTTCCCTTATCGCATCTATCCTAGCCTCTATATCGGGTAGTCTTGCAATATTTTTAAATAAGTACATGTCGACTAATCTATTAGGACTATCGAGTATCAGATATAGACTAGATATCATCATATTCTTGACACTTTCTAATTCTTCATCACTGATGTTTCCTTTAGTCATATCGTTAAAACATCCCTTGATAAGCTTGAGTGCTAATTTAGTAGAACTATCATCTATTGCAGTATGCAAAAGTAATGTTTTGTCATATTTCTGATAGAATGTCGTGACATTATAACAAAGAGAATTCTCTCCTCGCAAAGCTTTATATATTTTACTCTCAAGAGATCCACTACCTACGATCATATTAAACAAAGGCATGACATAATCTAATTCTTTTTGGGTTAAATCGATAAGAGAATAAACTTGGACGAGATTAGTTTGGGATAACTCGCTTTCTCGAGCTGCATCTTTGAGACTTTTAACTTTCAAATCCTCTAGATATACTTTATCCTTTTTATGAGAAATGCTCTTAAATTTTGCATATCTTCTGACTGCTTTATCGACTTGTTTCATGTCCAAATTTCCGATTATATATACGTCCTTCATGCTATTTTCTAAAAAGTTTTGATAAAACGAATAGAGTTTTTTAGGAGTAATACCTTGTAGCACATCCATATCCCCACACGAATTTAACGATCTGATGTCGTCCTTACTAACTCTTCCTAGAGCTTCGAGGATACTAGACTGTTTTGGATCTTCTTTTAAAGATTCTATCTCCTTCTTTAAATTGTCCTTTAAACGCTCAAACGTTTTCTCTTCGAATTCTCCTACGTCTACATTTGGGTTTAAGATGACGTCAAACAGTAGTTCAATCGATTCATCTAGCATCTCTTTACTGGTATATTTAGGATCTAAAAAATCTAAAATGAAATTGGAGATGATCATTCCGCCTACCCTCGTATTAGATGCGTAGATATTGGCATTATATAAATCGGCGAGCTTACGTGCAAACAACTTCCTCGTCGGATATTTTTTAGAGTTTTCTAGTAATTGATCTACAAGTATTGCTAAGTAGGTCATGTTTTCTTTAGTCGCTGGTGTTCTGAATACTACTTCCACATGGACACTCTTAAATTTATTCGTCTCTATCGTATAGAGATTGAATGTGTCGTTTTCATAACAGTCGTATTTCATAGATAGCCTCTTTCTAAAATTTATTATGTCACTAATTTTTTCTTTTATAATCAGATTTCTTTAAGTAATCGATTTAATTCAACTGCATACTCCATTGGAAGTTCTTTCTTAAATTCGGATATGAATCCTGCGACGAGCAGTTCTTTAGCTTCTTCTTCCTTCAAGCCTTTACTCATCAAATAGAATAGTTTGTCTTCACTTATTTTAGAGACACTTGCTTCGTGTTCTAAAGTCGAAGTTTTATTGCTAACTATGTTTAATGGATATGTATCACTCTTACTCTCATCGTCTAGTAATATGGTATCGCATTTCACAAATGCCTGAGATTTTCCTGCCCCTTTAGTAATTTTGACTTCCCCTCGGTAGTTTGCAATTCCTCCATTCGAAGCGATGGACTTAGATAGAATTTTACTAGAAGTATTTTTACCTATATGGATCATCTTTGCCCCGGCATCTAAGACTTGACCTTCCTTAGCATATGCGATGCTTATCGAATTTCCTTTAGAATAATCGCCCTTTAAAATACAAGAAGGATATTTCATCGTAACGCCACTTCCGATGTTACCATCGACCCACTCCATTAGTCCTCCTTCTTCGACTATTGCTCTTTTAGTGACTAAATTGTAGACGTCCTTGCTCCAATTTTGTATTGTCGAATAGCGTACTTTGGCGTTCTTACCGACGAATATTTCGACGACTCCGGCATGCAACGAATTGACAGAGTAACTCATCGCTGTACAACCTTCGATATATGATAGTTCTGCCTCGTCATCGACTATTATGATCGTCCTTTCAAATTGTCCTAAAGCCATCGAATCTATTCTGAAGTAACTTTGTAAAGGTCTATCGAGTTTTGTTTTAGGAGGAATATAGATAAAAGATCCTCCACTCCATAATGCACCGTTCAACGCTGTAAACTTATTTTCATCATATTTAACCAAAGTATTAAAATATTTGAAAAAAAGATCTGGATATTTTTTTAAAGCATCATCGGTAGATAAAAATATTATCCCTTTACTTTCCAATTCTTTTCCCAGTTTATGATAGATTACTTCACTTTCGTATTGATTAGTCACGCCACCTAAGTATTTCTCTTCTGCTTCGATGACTCCTAGCTTATCGAAAGTATTTTTGATCGCACAGTTTACTTTGTCCCAACTGCTAGTACTATTTCCAACTTTTTTATAATAATTGATAGAAGAAAAATCTATATCCAATTTTGGTCCAAACTTTGGCATACCGAGCTCTAAAAATTTATTTAAAGACTTTAACCTGAATTCTAACATCCAAGCCGGTTCCCCTTTTCTTTGACTTATTTCTTTTATCATTTCTTCGTTAAGTTCTGAATACATAGTTTTAATCTCCTAATAAGAATTATACCACTAAACAGAAAGATATGATACTTCTTGTCCTATACTTTTACTTTTTCTTAAAAGAAAAAAAAGCCTTATTTAGCTTCTACAATTAGTTTAATAGCTGTCTTTTCTTCTCCATCGATGGTGATATCTGTAAATGCTGGAATACACACTAAATTTTTTCCAGATGGTGCAACAAAGCCTCTTGCAATACAAATTGATTTGATAGCTTGATTCAAACTTCCCGCTCCAACTGTTTGAATTTCGACACTTCCATTACTTCTGAATACATTTGCAATAGCGCCAGCAACTTTGTTTGGATTAGATTTAGATGAAACCTTTAAAATTTCCATTAATAAAACTTCCTTTCTTACAACTAACTATATGAACGACTTTTTTAAAAAAGTACTTCAAGCATAAAAAAAGTGAAAATTAAATTTCACTTATATATTGGTAAGATTATCCCTATAAGGATTATTGATAGTTCCATCTCCTATCATTGTTTGTACATACTCTGCTTTTAAATTTATTACTGGAGCGACCGCATAGCCGATATAGACATTAGAGTAGCTGAGATGACCACCACTATAGACCACTAACACACTGGCACAACTGCTGTACATATTACTAGGCGAGAGCGACCAGTACCTTGACCCCTTGTATAGGTAATAACTTGAGTTTCCTGTACCATACTTTCCGCTTCCGGCTGCGACTATTTCATCTGCTGTAATAAAACCAACTGGATACGTTAAGTCCCCGTTTCCTTTTACCTCATCACTTACTGTAAATGCGTCGTTCTTTTGTGGACATGTAAATCTCGGTTGCACTTTACTTGCTTCTGTATTCCATACGTTTGTTCTAGCCGTTGCTCCGTATGCTGTATTACTACTTCCATACCCTAAGCCTGTATCTGATGAATATCCTGTCTCTGCTTTTCCTGGTGTTGTTCTATCGTTACAAAATATGACGTCTGCTACCTTATCTCCTAAATTCTTATCTACTATATTCGTCTTATACCACGAATCTACTAAGGTCTTTATGTCTGAATTTGTCGTATTCGTTTGGGCTTGAGACTTTGATGTACTTGCTGCTCCTTGTGCTCCTCCAAACATCCATCCGACATATTTGTTATCATACCACTCTGCATTGAACGCTTTTTCTGTATATGCTAGTCTTCCTGTATCGCTCGTTCCATTCGCATATCCTTGTGTTCCATCGTATATGATTCTTAGACTTCCATCTCCATTTACTCTGATGATCCTCCAATAAAAATCTCCAAATTTGACGTAGTTGTTTGTCACTGCTCCTCGATAGTAATAACTAGTTCCATAGTCATCTTCCATCGCATATACTCCTTCGTCTGTTGTGGCAGGAAGAGTAAAGTTTGGACCCTCTTTGTTAGCATCTACTCCTAGATAATCTAGTGTCTCTTTTGATGGACTAATAGCTTCCCCTATTTTAAACTTACTAGTAAATATTGCATCTATGTCGTCGTTTTGATTTATATCTAAATCGTTAAATGTAATAGTTAATCTATAGTAATAAGTTGCTCCTGCTGGTATCGTTAAATTTTCGGCTAAATTTTTATCTTTTGAAATCTCTGATTGAGGTATGTTACTGTTTGTAGTTTCTACACTGGTCCATTCTCCATTTATATCAGTTTTATACTCTAGTCTATAAGAAAGAGATTCTTTCATGTAAGTATTTATCATATCACTAAATAACATATTAGTCGTGACATCCTGTGTTCCAGTGTTTCTTATTTTAAATTCTTTCGTCACACTTTCACCCAATGAAAGAGTTGCATTTATTCCATCTGAATTATCTTCGAATACTAAGGCGAGAGTTCCAGTGGTAACGGTTAATTCTTGCTTCTCTTCTCTACCTAAACTAGTCATAAAGTATGCATATGTTCCCAAAGTACTTGCTAGTACTATAGTAATCGCACACAGTCCTAATATAAATATCTTTTTTCTATTATTTCTTTTTTCCATAAACTTGGCCTCACTATCACTTTATATAAATTATAGTACGAACATCACCAAAGACTGTGCCGAATTTTGTATTCTCTATTCTACTTAAGGATAACACATTACCCTTATATTTTCAAGAAAAAAGAAAATAGTTAGCTTTCCTATGCGCAAATGTATTCAAAAGTCGAATACAAAAAATAATAGAATTTTTAAATTATTGTTTAATTATTAATCAATATATTTTTTCTTGCTATAGTCTTTTCCGCGACGTCTTTAATTTTATTTTCATTAAAAGGTTTTTGGATCATGTCTACTATAGGATAAGAGAATGCTCTATCTAAAGTTTCTTTATCATCAGAGCCAGTTATTATGCTGACTGGGATTTCCTCGAATAGATTTGCATTTTTAAAGTGCTCTAAAACTTGATAACCATCTACTCCAGGCATATTCAAATCCAAGAATACGCACATCAACTTTTCGTGAGGAATGTTATCTATCGAACTTATCGCTTCTTGCCCATCCTTGGCGCTCAATACTTTATATTTATTGTCGAATATTTTTTCGATAAAGTTTCTTATAATATTAGAGTCATCTACTACCAAGATATATTTCTCTTGACTTGGACTTTGACTTTGGACAGTTGCAAGTTTAGGAATAGCACTTTCTTCCATCAATATCCCCATATATCTTTTCACGACGTTTAAATTCTTTACAGTAGCAGACATCAATTTTTCAAAATTCTCATTAACAAAAAATACGTCATTTCTTTTACCTGCTAATTCGTGTTCATAAAACATGTCGGCAAGCTCGTTCATTCCAAAATATCTACAATCGCTTTTTAACGAATGAACTATGATAGCGTAATTTGCCATATCGCTCATATCTTTATATCTTTTTGCATTGCTTATTTTGCCATCGACTTCTCTTAAAAAATCTTCTAGCATTTGGTCATAGGTGACCATATCGCCAAATAATTCCAAACTTTTTTGGACATCTATTCCATTTTCTATTAAAATATTTACATCTTTCATATTAATCTCCTCATTTCAAAAATTTGTATAATACCCTTTGTAATTCATCTTTTTCTATAGGTTTAGCCAAATAATCATCGAACCCCTCGTTCAAATATTTTTCCTTCATTCCTGCGATGGCATTAGCCGTTAATGCGATTGTAGGAATATCAAAATCTGTTAAGTGTTGTTTCAATTCTTTTAAAGTTTCTGTTCCCGTTTTATTTGGCATCATATCATCTAGTAAAATTAAATCATATCTCCTATTTTTTATAATCTTCTCTATGGCTTCATCACCACTAGAAGCTAAAGTTACATCTAATTTATATGGCGATAAAACTTTTTCTGCCACTTTTAAATTCAACTGATTATCATCTACTACTAGAATTTTTTTGCCCTCGAATGATTTTGGTTTCATTCGTGGTAATTCAATTACTGAATTACTTTCTTGTTTTTCAATTATTTTTTGATCGATAGCTACTGTGAATTTACTACCTTTACCGTATATACTTTGGACGACGATTTTTCCGCCCATCATTTCGACAAGTTTTTTTGTAATAGCAAGACCTAGTCCAGATCCTTCGATTGACGTATTTTTTTCTAATTCTAATCGACTAAACTTATCAAAAAGCTTACCAATATCTTCCTTTTTAATACCTATACCCGAATCTTCGACTGATATTATTAATCGACATATATCTCCTTTTATAATAGAATTTATTTTAAATTCTATAAATCCTTCATTTGTATATTTAATAGAATTGGTAAGTAAGTTTATACAAATTTGCTTTAGTTTCAAAGAATCTCCATAAAGATATTTAGGTAACGTTTCGTCGAAAGATATTCTAAAATCTAAAGGCTTATTACCTAATCTTGCTTTTGATAGAGCTACCAAATTATTTAAGACTTCAGAAACATTATATTCAGTATTTATAAATTCAATTTTATTAGCTTCTATTTTGGATATATCGAGTATACCATTTACAATTTCGAGAAGACTTTTAGAAGCGTCGATTATGCATTTAATATCATCGCGCATGTTAGCATTTTCAGTCTCTTCTAATAAGCCGTTAGAAAAACCGACGATGGCATTTAGAGGAGTTCTTATTTCATGTGACATGTTAGATAGAAATTCTGTTTTAGCTCTATTAGCTTTATCGGCTTGATCTCTTGCAAGATTTAATTCGTTAATCAGTTTCAAATCTGGATTTTCGATAGAAAAATACATTAAAAATAAAGTAAAAGTTTCCATAGGTACAGCAAGAGTCAAAGCAGGATTTATTTTTTGTATGGCCGATATGACGAAACCGCCCAAAACAAATCCTATTATAGGGGTATACTTTTTATTTTTTATATTTTTAACATTTATTAACAGATTATATATACAAAGAATTACGCAAAAAGATGTAAGAACGTAGATCACGTTTGGACCAGGACCATAGGAATATATTGCATTGCCGTTATGGTAAATGTAGACAGGAAGTAAACCTATGAGTATTTGAGCAACGAACCATATTAGTATAAAAACATTTTTAGCTCTGTTATAAAATTGATCTAACTCTTTACCCTTCTTTTTATAACAGATAACTGTAACGTATAAAGAATATATACAAATATATATATTAAAGTAAGTCAATAAACCTTTGTTTACTATCAGGCTCAAAGGTCCTCTTTCAGTAATATTAATTATCACATAATTACATGCTAACTCTAATAATATTCCTACTATATTAGTAACTAAGAGGATAGAAAAAAGTCTATTTTCATATGATTCGATATGTTTCTTTCTAAAATAAGTAACATTTAAAAAAAGACAGTAGATGATACTTAATAAACTCATTGCTAAACTACCTGTCATACTCACA
>CAJUKM010000029.1 GCA_910587535.1 uncultured Bacilli bacterium | reverse complement strand
TACCGAGTAGTAAATGAAGGAGGTATTCAATTACTTGATACTTTTTTGATTTACTATATAATATTTTTACTTATTTATTATAAGAAATAAGTAAAATTGCGATTGAGTCTAGGCAAATTATACCAGGGGTCTTTGTATCCATTAATATGACGGCCTAACTCTTTTTCTTTTTACTTTTCTAGTTTAAGAATGTGAGGATTTTTCCCTATATAACAAGCGTGATGAGGAATATTGAGTTTAAGAGTCCAATCGCAGGAAAGGATGATTTTTATGCAGTATGTTTTAGCAATTGATGTTGCTAAAGGAAAAAGTATGGTAAGTTTAATTAGTTCTTGTGGTGAAGTTCTAATTGTTCCTTATGAAATCAATCATTCTATTCATGATTTTTCTAATTTACTAAATAGAATAAACAAATTAAAATTAGAAAACATTTCTGTAATTATGGAATCTACTGGTATCTACCATAGACCTGTTGAAAGCTTTTTTTTAGAAAATCATTTCAAAGTTTTTGTTATTAATGCTTTATATTCTAAAATGTATAAAAGAAATCTTCGTTAACCAATCACTCCAATCATAATATAAAAGAGTGTAACGTTCAATCCTGATCAGTGGATTTACTTATTACACTTTTATAGTACCAAATCGTGTTATTAAGAACAAACAAGGTGGGAGAATTCTCCTGATGGAAAAATACTAAAATCAGATGTTATAATTGCAAAAAACTACTTAGATGAAAAAGAGATTAAAAACTTAAATAATTTAGTCAACTTATTTTTGGATATTGCTGAAAATAACGCCGAAAGAAATATTGCAATGTTTATGAATGATTGGAAGAACGAAGTGGAAAATGCATTAAGAGTATTTCATTATGATATTTTAGAGGGAAAAGGTAAAATTTCTTATAAACAGGCAAAAGAAAAAGCAGAAAGTGAATATGAAAAGTTCAAAGTCATTGAAAATTATAATGTTTTGTCAAAACAAAATATTAAAAAGGAGAGTTCTATTTATGAAAAAAATTAAAGACTATGTTTTAACTCATAAGAAAAAGGTTGGGTGGATTATTATTTTAATCGGAATAGTTGTAGCATGTGCAATTAACTTATTATAGAAATAAAGAAAGAATAAGTTTGACAAGTAAATTAAATACGGATGAAGAATACGATCTAGTTTTATTAGATGATATGATGCCTAAAATGGATGGAAGAGAAACTCTAGAACATATACGCAATGACCTTGGAAAAAAAGTTCCAGTTGTTGCACTTACAGCTAATGCTCTATCTGGAATGAGAGAGAAATATCTCGCGATGGGATTTGACGATTATCTTTCAAAACCTATTGAAAAGCGAGAACTATACAGAGTCCTGCTTACATATTTGAATAAACAAATAAAGAAGAAGAATCAACCTAATAATTTATTTATGCCTAAGTTAAAAGAGAAAAAACCTGAACAAAAAAGAGTATTAATAGTGGATGATAACAAAATAAATATAAAGATAGCAGAGAAGTTATTAGAACATTTTGATTTTCTAGTTATCGATTCAGTATTGTCTGGGAAAGACGCTCTCGAAAGAGTTAAAGTATCTGATTATGACTTAATATTTATGGATATCATGATGCCTGAGATGGATGGAATAGAATGTTTACATCGTTTAAGAGAACAGGGTTATGTTAGACCAGTAGTTACTCTAACAGCAGATGCAGTAGAAAGATCGAAAGAAAAGTATTTAAACGAAGGCTTCGACGATTATGTTGCAAAACCGGTAAATTTAAAAAGAGTTGAAGAGATAGTAAATAAGTTTTTAAAATAGGTTATTAAGACTTGCATAATTTTGGAAATCTTTTTAATATTCTTAAAGCATGGTATAATAAGCTCAAAATAATAGTATGACGGAAAGAGAAAAAATGTTAGCAGGACAACTTTATGACTATGGTGATAAAAGATCTTTTGGTTGGATGGCAAGATTTATTGAGTTAACATTGTAGCTGATATAGTATTAGAGGATAGAAGTGTCGTTATAAGTGATGTTTTAAAACTCAAGATAGCTTATGGTATCTTTGTAAAACTATCAAAAACAATTTATAGAGGTGTAGAAGATGAATAATAAAACTATAGAATTTTTAATTAAAGTGAACGATTTACAAAAAGTTAGGAGATATGGGAACTATCCTCTTTTCTCAGAAAGTACGGCTGAGCACACTTTTAAATTAATTTTAATAATAGATTATTTCTATAAAGAACTTTCTCTGGATCTCGACTATATGAAATGTGTAGAAATTGCTCTTTATCACGACTTCGGAGAAATGGATTTAGGAAAAGATGTAGATATAAAAGAAGGAAACAATAAAGAAACTGCGAAGAAGAAAGAATTATACGAAAATGAAAAAGTAAAGGAGCTTTCAAAAAAGTATTATGAACGGATAGAAGATTATCACTCTTTATATGAATCTAACGATACAAGAGAAGCAAAGTTTGTAAAAGCTTGTGATAAAATAGAAGGATTAATACATCCGATTTCTGTTGGAGAACCGATAATGAATCACGAGTTATTTGCTATTTATGCCGATAAAACGATGCGCAACTTCAGAGAGTTGATGCCAATATATAAAGAGATTAAAGCTCAATTAAAACTATTATATGAAGAATGGGGATTTGAATGGAAGAAAGAATATGACCAAGTGTTCTTAGAAGATTAAGACAGATTATAACGACGCATAATCTGTCTTTTTTTATTGACATAGACAGCTCGTTTGTTATAATAATATCAATTTTAGGGAGTAATTTTATGGTTTTAAGTGAACAAGTATATGATGAATTAGTATCGACTGTAGAAGTGCAAATCGCTGAAAATAGGAGAGTTATAAGAGATATCACAGATGATTTAGAACACATAAGAAAAGCAGCAACAAAAAAAATAGATCTTTTGAGATTTTTTGATAAATATAGAGCATTATTTCCTCAGGAAACTGAGTTATCAAGAATGATAATTAGAGCGGATGAACTATTAGAGTATCTCAAAAAAGAATCCGTGAAATTAGGTACAGTAAGAAGTGCACTTTCCATAAATGGTATGTCTGGCGCAACTCTTTCTTTTCCAGGTCTACCATTAACTATATTCGGAAAGTCCGACGATTATTTATATGTATTACTATCAGGAATAAAACAAAATGCCAAACATAAGCAAGAAACATTTCAAGCGATTGATTTCGAGGAAAAAATATTGTTCGAATTAGAAAAACAAATAGCGAATTATATTAATGACGACTATGGAATAGACCTCGACTCTTTAGATGTCGTTTTAGATCTTTTGAAAAAGTATTTAGATACTTTCTATGAAAATTTAAAAAAACATATCAATAAGTCGAAAGACGATTCACAAGAGCACTTAACCAGAGTTGATTACATACTTTTAAGACTAATGTTTTATATCCTTAAAAAAGAAAAGGGAATAGATCTATCGATAGAACCTATTTCAGAAATTACTAAAAAATATATAGCAGGTCTTTCTCACGGTCTTACTGAAGGTGCAGCGATCAAAGGTGTAGCGCTTTCTTATATTTCAAAATTCTCTAAGCCTATAACTGCTACTGTTGTAATGCCTAAAGAAAAAAGTGTCATTTCACCAAAAGTCGAAATTCCATATGATGCATTGAGCGAATATATTAGAAACGGTTTAGTCGTAAAAAGTTGCGACATAACAAACTTTGAAGATCTAATAAATGCTTCTTCATTATCGGATGATAAGAAAATAGATTTGTTAGATCAAATGTACTCTTTAGTTGATGAAGAACAAAGATTAAAAGAAGAAAATTTTATAGAGCGTTTTAGAGAGAGTGTTTTGACAGAAGAAGAAATGGATCTTTATAACAGGGCGAAACAAAATTCAACCACTTGTGGGCAAGTAAAAGATATCGATGCACTTTTAGAGTTGATGTTTGAGACAAAAGATCCAAATGAAAGAAACGTTTTGTTTGAAGAATTAAAGGAAGCTTTCTCTTTACTTTCTAATCTACTGGTAAGTGCTAAAAAAACTATACCAAAACAATCATCAATTCAATATTTTATGGTACCAGATTTAGCAAGCGATGGCAGTATAAAAATGATACCGAAATTTCTTAGTGGTATCGGATCATTTTCTAAAGAGGACTATAAACCCATTTATACATGTTTAGAAAAAGTTATAAACGGATATACTTCTCAAGATCAAGAAATACATGCTCCTTTGCCGTTTCGTGTATGGTATAAACAAAAAGGATCAGTTAAGGTTCTTTATGTCAAATTAAAAGGGTTGTGTGTCATAATAGATGTTGTAGAATGTGATATTGCTTCTCCAAAAGTTTTAAATATGCTGAAAGATGAAGAACTTGGTAGACAATTAGAAGACTTAAAAGAGAAAAGTAAAAACGGCGCTCTATCGGATTCACAAGAAAGTTTCGATAGCATAAAGAATTTATTAGAAAAATCTCATGCTGTAAAAAGCATGATCATGAAGAAAAGAGGAATATAAAACTTTTATGATAAATTTTACTCCTAAAATGGAAGATGCAATATATCTAGCTTTTTTGTTAAAAAAAATCTAGGGTACAAGGTACAATTTACACCATGTGTATTTAAGGAAATTTTACAAGGAAAAATAATTTTTGAAAATAGTAAGTATACTTTTTTTGCAAAATATAGTCGAGGCGAATTTTTAAGATTGACCATTACTGGAAACGACTCTCTTGCAAAAAAAAGACGAGCTCTATTTTACATGAGACATTCTATTAAAGAAGAGTTAGATACAGAAGGCAATCTTATTGGTGATCCACTTGCATATTTCGATGCTGATGATTTAAACGGGACTGATCCATTTTTAGAGTGGGCGTTTGTGAATAAAGAAGAATATCGCGAAGCTCTTGTAAACGGAACTTTAATCGAAGATGCTGATATAAGAATTCAATGCTTTTATGATAAGAATCCGTTATTTCAAAAGAAAAAGTGATGCCTTAGTCACTTTTTTTGATGTCTATATATTTTTTATAATCTTCTAATAATTCATCTATAAATGTCGATCTGCTTCTTTCAGGAATGAGAAGGTAAACTTTGTTTTTCGTTCTAGTAAGTGCAACATAAAACAGTCGTCTTTCTTCATCATAAGGAAATCGATGCGAATGCGGAGATACAAAACGTAGAAGTTTATCATCTTTCATTTTATTAGGAAAGCCCAAAGTATCAGAAGTCAAATTTATTAATATCACGTTTTCGCTTTCTAAACCTTTTGATTTGTGAACAGTCATATACCTTAGTTCAATCTCCGGATATTCAAGGGAAAAGATTTTATCATCTTTTTGTTTAAATTTGGTTTCATCTAAATAGCGTTTTATATCTTTGTTGTTTCTTCCTAAAATCATTATTTCTCTTTGATTGCTATCATGTATATCATAGATGAGATTTGTTAAAGCTTTTTTTGCATAATTATATTTCTTTACGACGATAGGTTTTAAAATATGTTTATTTGATTTCAATTTTTTTCGAACTTGTGCTCTATTTTTCATGACAAAAGATCCGGCGACGTTTATCAGTTCTTGACTATTCCTGTAAGTGTTTTCTATTTTTAAAATTTTTCCATCTCTAAAAATTTTTTTAAAGTTTAAGAATAATGATAAGTCACATCCAGTAAAGCGATAAATGGACTGAAAGTCATCTCCGACGGCAATTAATGAGGCATCAGTTTTATCTAATATACTTTTTATGAGATCGAATCGCACTAGTGAGGTATCCTGATATTCATCTATTATAATATAATCTAGTCTGTTTATAAATCCATAATTTTCCACAGAATTTTTAGCCTTTATTAGCATGTCGTCGAAATCTATTTCGTGTTCTTTAGAGAGATAATCTGTATATGTCACATATATCGATAAAGCCATTTTCAAAAGTAACTTTTCTCGTCGATATTTTTTTATATCGAAAGTCAACTTAGCGCGATTTAAAAACGTTATAAAATCAGACAGAGTACACGCGTTGGATTTAAACAGGTGGATGAATGTCGATAATAGATGCTCGAGTGAAACTACTTCATCGAAGTGATCTTTATAAAAATCTTCTAGCTCATTCTTGTTTTTCAAATGGAAGTATTTTAATACGACATTTAAAGAGTCTTTGTCGCGAAAAATTGACGTCGTAAAGTATTCTCTTATGATGTCATCTAAAAGATTGACGTCTGCAATTTCATATGCGTTTCTTTTTAATATTTCTAATCCAAGTTTATGAAAAGTATAGACGTCTATTTCTAATCCTATGTCCTCTTTTATTTTTCTTTTTAAGTCGCTGGAGGCTTTGGCTGTAAAAGATATACATAATATTTTTTGGGGGTCTATTTTTTTAACTGTACATAGATATTTTATCTTTCCTAAAATAGTTAGAGTTTTTCCAGAACCAGCACCTGCAACGACTAGCAGGTGTTTACTATTATCTTTAACTATCTTCATCTGTTCTCTGTCTAAATAATATTTACCAACTTTTAGTTTCATGTTGCATCACTTCCAATCATATTATAATTATTCGTCCCATGTTTAGCAAATTAAAAAAGAAAGTAGACACTTTCTTAAAATTTAAATGACATTATTTCTTGATAATTCATGTTTTTATTATTGAAGTACTCTCCTTCTTCAATTCTATGGATTCTTGCAATGATGTTAGAGGGGAACCTCTTTATTAACATGTTTAACGATGTAGTATATTTATTATAGTAAGCTTTCACTGCAACTATTTTTTCATCTACTATCTTTATTTCAATTTCTAAATTTCTAAAAGCTTCGACATCTAATTTATCAGAGTAGTCTTCTTTTATCTTTTCAAAAGTAGACATTATTTTAAATAGTTTTCGATCGACGTCGAAGTTGCTCATCTCTTCGCTTTTAAAGTCTTTGAAATTGTCCTGTTTCAAACCAGTAATCGTATTAATCTCTTGTTCCATTTTCACTAGTAGTTCATAACGTTTTTTCAGTGAGTCTGTTACCTCTATCTCTGATTCTTTTATTCTTATTAAAAATTTTTGTAGTCTATTATAAAAGTAAATATATATAGCTGCTAAAAGAGTAAAGCATGCAATTAAAGCTAATATTACGATAATTATTTTATCCATCATTATTCACATCCTTATCAATTATATCAAATGCAACGACTTTTTTAAATAAATATATCTTATGTTTACTATTAATTGATGATATTATATATGTGGTGATAAAAATGAAGATTAAAACAGTCGTGGTCGGTCCATTAGAAACAAATTGTTATATTTTAATAATTGGGAATGAAGCGTTGATCATCGATCCTGGAGATGATTGGGAAAAGATCGAAAAGGAATGCTGCGATCTTAATGTTTTAGGTGTAGTGGTAACGCATCGTCACTTCGACCATATAGGTGCATTAACTGACGCTCTCAATAATACTGGTGCTACTCTATATGATATAAAAAATCTTTCCGAAGGATTCTACAATATTGGGAATTTTTCTTTTAAATGCATTTATACTCCTGGACATAAAGAAGATTGTATAAGTCTATATTTTGAGAAAGAAAACTTGCTATTCTGTGGAGACTTCATATTTTATGGTTCGATAGGACGCTGGGATTTCGAGGGAGGTTCCATTAAAGACATGAAAGAAAGTATTAAAAATATACTTAAATTTCCAGTGGATATGGCAATATTTCCTGGGCACGGAGGTGAGACGAACTTAGGAGCTGAAAAAGATAATTTAGAAAAATATTTAAAATGCTTTTAAAAAGCGAGAAATGTGTTAAAATAGTAAGGAAATTAGGTGATATCCATGGATAAAATAGTCATAAAAGGTGCTAGAGAGAATAACTTAAAAAACATAGATATAGAGATACCCAAAAACAAGTTAGTCGTAATGACTGGAGTTTCTGGTTCTGGTAAAAGTAGTTTGGCATTCGATACTATATATGCGGAAGGCCAGAGAAGATATGTCGAATCGTTAAGTGCCTATGCTAGACAATTTTTGGGTGGAACAGAAAAACCCGATGTCGATTCTATCGAAGGATTGAGTCCAAGTATTTCGATAGATCAAAAGACGACTAGTAAAAATCCACGAAGCACAGTAGGTACTGTTACCGAGATATACGATTATTTGAGACTTTTATTTGCGAGAATCGGAATTCCATATTGTCCTATCCACCTATCTCCTATTAAGAGTCAAACAGTAGATGAGATAGTAGAGAAGATAATGTCTTATGGAGAGGGTACCAAGATAGAAGTGATGGCTCCAGTTGTGCGGGCATCTAAAGGTACTCATAAAGAAGTGTTAGACAATCTTAGAAAAAGTGGTTTTACGAGAGTTAGAGTAAACGGTGTCGTGTACGATTTGAGCGATGAGATCAAACTCGAGAAGAATAAAAAAGACATCATCGAAGTAATAGTAGATAGAATAGTAGTAAAAGAGAAAGATCGTTCACGTTTGGCAGAAGCTATAGAGGCTTCTACTCGTATGGCTGAGGGAAGAGTTCTAGTAAATATAATTGGCGATAAAGAAGTCATGTTCAGTGAAAACTATGCCTGTCCTATCTGTGATTTTTCACTTCCTGAACTGGAACCTACGATGTTCTCATTTAATAATCCTTTTGGAGCTTGTGAAGATTGTAAAGGTTTAGGTTTTAAACAGATGATAAATTTAAACCTGTTGATACCCGATAAAAGTAAGTCCGTCTATCAAGGGGCGATTAAGGGACTCAGTTTGGATTCCAATATTATGATGACCGAAATCGAAACATGTGCAGAACATTATGGAATAGATCTATCAATGCCTATTGGGGAAATGCCAAAGAGCAAACTAGACATTCTTCTATATGGAAGTCCCGATGAACTGAGTTTTAAATATGTTGCTAAGAACGGAAACAAGAGAAGCACTAAAGATTATTTTGAAGGAATCGTAACAAATCTAGAGAGAAGATATATCGAGACTAACAGTGCATGGATCAGAGATTGGCTCGAGTTATATATGATGGATACCGAATGCCCGACTTGTCATGGGGCAAGACTCAAAGAAAATATGCTCGCCGTCAAAGTAGGTGGAAAAAGCATTTATGAAGTTTGTCTCATGAGTATAAAAGATCTTATACCGTTTTTTGAAAAATTAAAACTGACGAAAGAAGAAGCTAAAATTGCTGAGCTACTTTTAAAAGAGATTACGAATCGTCTAAGTTTTTTAAAAAATGTTGGATTAGAATATTTAACTCTTGCTAGAACTGCTTCCACTCTATCAGGTGGAGAACTTCAAAGAATTAGACTTGCTACTCAAATAGGAAGTAGACTTACTGGCGTCTTATACGTCTTAGATGAACCGAGTATTGGGTTACATCAAAGAGACAACGATAAACTTATAAATTCTCTTTTAGAGATGCGAGATATCGGCAATACTTTAATAGTAGTCGAACACGATGAAGATACGATGAGAGCAGCTGATTATTTGATAGATATCGGTCCTTCCGCTGGTGAAGGTGGTGGATACGTAGTTGCACAAGGTACACCTAAAGAAATCGAAAAGAATAGAGATTCTCTTACCGGAAGATATTTAGCGGGCCTAGAAAAGATAGAGGTTCCTAAAAAGAGACGAAAAGGCAACGGAAAATATTTGGAAATCAAGGGTGCTAGGGAGCACAACTTGAAGAATATAAATGTCAAAATACCTCTAGGAAAATTTGTTTGTGTCACTGGAGTATCTGGTTCAGGTAAGAGTAGTTTAGTAGATGAAATAATATATAAAGTACTCATGAAACATGTATATAATTCTAAAGTAGAACCTGGTATATATAAATCGATAAAGGGTTTAGAACATATCGATAAAGTCGTCCAAATCAGTCAGGATCCGATAGGGCGTACGCCTAGAAGTAACCCTGCAACTTACATCGGGTTGTTCGACGACATAAGAGATTTATTTGCCGAGATGAAAGAATCTAAGATAAGAGGATTTACAAAGAGTAGATTCTCATTCAATGTCAAAGGAGGCCGATGCGAGGCTTGTTGGGGAGATGGCGTAAAAAAAATAGAGATGCATTTCTTGCCAGATGTCTACGTACCATGTGATGTCTGTGATGGAAAGCGATACAATTCGGAAACCTTAGAAGTCAAATTTAAAGGGAAGAGTATCTATGAAGTTTTAGAGATGCGTGTCGGTGATGCGATAGACTTTTTTGAAAGTGTTCCTAAGATTCGCGCAAAATTACAAATGCTAATAGATGTCGGTCTATCTTATATCAAGATAGGTCAAAGTGCTCCAACTCTATCAGGTGGTGAAGCAGGAAGAATTAAACTTGCTAAGGAATTACAAAAAAAGCCTACTGGAAAAAGCGTATTCATATTAGATGAGCCGACGACAGGATTACATATAGATGATATCAAAAAACTTCTCGTCATCTTAAATAGAATAGTCGACAACGGAGATACTGTTTTAGTTATAGAACACAATTTAGACGTCATAAAGGTAGCAGACCACATTATCGATTTAGGACCTGAAGGCGGAGATGGCGGTGGTGAGGTGATCGCAACTGGTACTCCAGAAGAGATAATAAAAGAACCTAGATCATATACGGGAAAATATTTAAAGAAAATGTTAGAGAAATAGAGTTTTATCTCCATTTCTTTTTATTTTTGTGGTATAGTATATATAGAGAATATGAGAGGCCTAAAATGAAGAAAAATATCGTAATAATACTTTCTTTTATCGTTATCGTACTCTTGCTCGCGGTCGGTTATCTGACTTATGAGAGCAGTCAACTGTCTCTAGAGGTAGAAAGACTTAAAGATCAAAACGAAAAAAATGTTTTAGAAAATACGACGCTTCAAACATCTTATGATAACTTGATAGGAAGTAACAAAGATTTAGAACACTATCTGATGAAGAGAAGGGAAGGTACTTATCCGATCGAAAAATTGGAATCTTTGGATTTAAATGGTATAGACAAAATCATGATTACTACACATCCCGATGATGAGATGTTCTGGGGTGGAGGTCATCTTTTAAATGATAATTATCTAGTTGTATGTGTTACATGTGGAATGGACGATCATAGACAAAGAGAATTCGAAAATACGATGAACGATGTCGGGGATAAATACGTCATGCTCGGATATCCGCGTCCAGTTGATGAAAGTCTGAAGAGAGAATTTAATTGGAAAGCGGCGGGTTATTTAACTCAAGACTTGGAAAACATTTTAAATCTTAAGAGTTGGAAAGAAATAGTGACACACAATCCAGAAGGGGAGTATGGTCATAAATACCATATACTTACTAGTCAAATAGTCACTTCAATAGTTAAAGATAAAAATAGACTTTACTATTTTGGCAAATTCTATAAAAAAGAAGAGGTCGATAAACTCAGTAGCGATGTTTTAGATGAGAATACTTACAATAGAAAATTGGCAATCATAATGGCCAATTACAAGTCTCAATGGTTATCTGCAGAGAACAATTCTCACATGTTTAAAAATGAAAATTTTATAAAGTATTCCGATTGGAAGTAGCAGTACAAATTTTAAGATTATTTTAGATAATCTTTTTTTATCTAGTTCTCTAGATTACTAGCATATCTTTACTTTTTATAATTAAACTTATATAATAGAGGCGGTGATAAAATGAGTCCTGTGTTTTTTACAATTTTCGGGTTAGAGATTAGATATTATAGTCTTTTCATACTGATCGGAGTTTTCATCGCTTACTTCATGATGACAAAAGAGGCTAAGAGATTTAACATTTCAGCCGATGACATTTTCAACATGTTCTTTTGGACTATGATCATAGGAATTGCAGGTGCTAGACTTTATTATGTAGTGTTTAATTGGGAATATTTTAGTTCACACATATCAGAGATATGGCAAATATGGCAAGGAGGCCTCGCTATACATGGTGGAATAATTTTCGGACTCATTACTATTGCAATCTATACTAAAAAATATAACATTAGGCTTATTAGAATACTAGATATGGCAGTAGTTCCCTTGATACTTGCTCAAGCTATCGGAAGATGGGGTAACTTTTTTAATAGTGAGGCATACGGCGTTGCGACATCATTAAACCATCTTCAAAGTCTACACATACCGGAATTCGTAATTAGAGAAATGAATATAAATGGTATCTATTATACTCCAACTTTCTTCTATGAATCGATATGGTGTTTCATAGGTTTTATAATCTTATTAGTAGCAAGGAAGACAAAGTATATAAAGATCGGGCAACTCACGAGTATATATATGATGTGGTATGGAGTAGGTCGCTTCTTCATAGAAGCCAGTAGAACAGATTCTTTGACGTTACTCGGTTTTAAAGTTGCACAAATAGTATCTATAATTATGTTCATAATAGGAATAGTATTATTTATAATCGGATTGAAGAAGAGCAAATATGAAGATTTGTACAATGATACTAATGTCAAATAGAAGGGTGATTAAATGATATATGATGTTATCGTAGTAGGTCTTGGTCCAGGTGGTATTAGTGCCGCAATATATGCAAAAAGAAGCGGGTTAAATGTCATGGTATTAGAGGGAAATATGCCAGGCGGACTTTTAAATTATACTAATGTAGTGAACAACTATCCTGGTTTTATAAATATAAGTGGTCCAGATCTTTCGATGAAAATGTATGAGCATTTTTTAACATTCGATATAGATTATAAGAACGAAGATGTCAAAGAGATAGTCTATGGAGAGGTTAAAAAAGTGGTTACAGAAAAGGGCGAATATGAGGCTCATAATGTCATCATCGCAACGGGAAGAAGCCGAAGAAGTTTAAACCTTCCTAAAGAGGAAGAGTTGCGTGGCAACGGAATAAGCTATTGTGCAATGTGCGATGGACATTTTTATAAGGATAAAGACGTGTTAGTAGTCGGATCTGGAGATAGCAGTTTAGAGGAATCTTTATATCTTTCTAACATAGTAAACAAAGTTACGATAATTGTTAGAGGAGATAAACTAGGTGGAAATAAAGATCTTAAAGAAAAAGTAGAAGATAAAGATAACATAGAAGTAAAGTTTAAAAGTAGTATAGAGTCTTTAAAAGAAAATGACGGAAAATTTACCGGTGTAGTTTTGAATGACAAAACTGAGTTAGATGCTAGTGCACTTTTTGTCTATATAGGTTTTGAACCGATATTGCCATTTAAATGTAATGAAGAAATGAAACGAGAAGATGGTTATATCATAGTTGATAAAAATTTTGAAACTAATTTAGAAGGTATCTATGCAGTTGGGGATATAATTAAAAAAGATCTGTATCAAATTATATCAGCTGTCCACGAAGGAGCAAGTGCTGCAACAGCGATAGTCCGCAAATTGACAAAGAAAAACTAGCGTGTTAAAATAGCCGCTAAACGAGTGAAGAGGTTTATATGAACAATTTGGTTTTAGCTTATCTCGGAGATGCCGTCTACGAATTATATGTGCGTGAATATTTAATAGGTAAGGGAATAACTAAAGTAAAAGATTTACAGAAGAGTGCTACTAAGTATGTAAGTGCAATAGGCCAAGCAGAAGCATTGATATCGTTATTGAATAAAGGTCTTTTAACCGAAGAAGAGATAGATATAATAAAAAGAGGTAGAAATGCCCATAGTCATACGAATAAATCGACTGATATCCAGACTTACAAAAAAGCAACTGGTTTCGAAACTTTAGTAGGATATCTTTATCGTAAAAATAGGACTAGGTTGGATGAAATAATTGAGGAGGTACTGAAGTGAAAGTTTTTGGCAAGAATGTATTTAACGAACTTAAAAGCAATACAACTCAAATAAGAAAGGTTTATTTGGGTCCCTCTTTTAAAGATAAAGAAATAATTGATTTTATAAAGAAAAATAATATCTCTTATGTAAATTTAGATAGAAAAGCGTTTGACAGATTGAGTGAAGGAAATACTCAAGGTATTATTTTAGAAGTAGATGATTATAAATATAAAAGTCTCAAAGAAGTAGACTTATCGCAAAAAAGAATAGTCATTTTAGATCACTTGGAGGATCCCCACAATTTTGGCGCAATTATTAGAACGTGCGAAGCTAGTGGCGTAAAAACGATAATAATTCCTAAAGATAGAAGTGTGAACGTAAATCCGACAGTAGTAAAAACTTCAACAGGTGCTTTAGAATATGTAGACATAGTAGAAGTTTCCAATTTAAGAAATGCAATCGATTATTTAAAAAAGAATGATTTCTTTGTCTATGGTGCTGAGGCTGATGGGAGACTTTATGATGAAGTCAGTTATAGTGATAAAATGGTTCTCGTAATCGGAAGCGAGGGAAACGGTATAAGTAGAGTCGTCAGAGAAGCATGCGATGAAATTATTAGCATTCCGATGCGTGGTCATGTCAACAGTTTGAATGCCAGTGTTTCATTTGGAGTCTTGATATATGGAATCAAAAATTAGAGATTTTTTAAGCGACGATCAATTAATATTGTATGTACGAGAAAACGACGAAAATGCGAAAGATTGTTTATATGAAAAGTTTAGTCCTCTAATCCATAAAGAAGTAAACAGAGTAAAAAAAAGAGCTATATATTTAGGGATAGATTTTTCTGATTTGACTCAAGAAGCGATGCTAGCATTCAGTCACGCTATTAATAACTATAAGGAAGATGAAGATGTGAAATTTATCACATTTGCTACTCTATGTATAAGAAGAAAGTTGGCGAATTATATAGCGAAATTTGAAACGAACAAGAGTAAAGCACTTTTGTCGTCTATTCCACTAGATGCTCCTATAGATGCCTCTAATAATACGATAATGGAACAGATAGAAAGCACTGACACTGTCGATCCTTTGAAACAGGTAATAAACGATGAGACATTACAAGAAGTTAAATTTACTATTGCTAACTATTTAAGTGAAAACGAAAGAATAGTTTTACAATATGATTTATTAGGAAAGAGTGTTTCAGAGATAGCTTCATTAACCGGAATGAACAGTAAACAAATATACAATTTAATACATCGGGCACGTAATAAAATAAAATTGTAAGCTGATCGCTTACTTTTTTTATTGACATAGATCAGTAGTTGCTCTATTTATGAGTTGATTTAGCTCTCCGTTTGATGATATAATACCGCATGGAATTAGGTGATTAGTAATGTCTTTAAAAGCTGGAATTGTAGGTTTACCGAACGTCGGTAAAAGTACCCTTTTTAATGCAATAACGAAGAAACATATATTAGCTGCAAATTATCCTTTTGCAACTATCGAGCCAAACGTAGGAGTTGTAATCGTTCCAGACGAACGCCTAGATCACCTAAACGATCTATATAAACCTAAAAGTCTCGTTCCGACTTCTTTTGAATTTACCGATATAGCTGGTTTAGTTAAAGGTGCTTCTAAAGGAGAAGGTTTAGGTAATAAATTTTTATCCCATATTAGAGAAGTTGATGCCATTGTAAATGTAGTCAGATGTTTTGAAAATGCTGGTATTACTCATGTCGAAGGCGCAATAGATCCAATTAGAGATATCGATATAATAAACACAGAGCTTATTTTAGCGGATTTGGAGATAATAGACAATCGAATTCAAAGACTTGGTAAAAGAATAGATATGTCTAAAGATAAAAAAGAGATACAAGAGATAAATGCTCTTAGACATTCTAAAGAGGTTTTAGAAAACGGATTACCACTTAGACTTGGTAGGTTAGATGACGAAGAAATAGAAATTTTAAAATCATTTAATCTGATTACTTTGAAGCCAGTCATCTACGTTGCAAATGTCAGCGAAGATGACGCTGTAATCGGAGATAATGATCATACTTTAAAAGTAAAAGATCTAGCTTCCAGAGAAGGAGCTGGAGTTATCGTTATGAGTTGTCAAATCGAAAGCGAGCTATCCGAATTAGATGAAGAATCTAAAAAAGAATTTCTCCAAGAATTAGGTATAACTAATAGTGGATTAGATAAATTAATATTTCAAACGTATACTCTTTTAGGTTTAAGAACTTTTTTCACAGCAGGCGAACAAGAAGTAAAAGCTTGGACTTTTAAAAATGGTATGAAAGCCCCTCAGTGCGCTGGAATAATCCACAGTGATTTTGAAAGAGGTTTTATCAGAGCTGAAGTTATGAGTTATGATGATTTATTGAAATATGGAACTGAATTGAAGGTAAAAGAGGCTGGCCGAATGAGACTAGAAGGGAAAGAATATGAAATGCTTGATGGTGACATCTGTTATTTCAGATTCAATGTTTAACTATGAGTTCATATAACAACATCGATCCAATTAAAACTGGTAAATTCATTTTAGAACTAAGAGTAGCACATAATCTAACTCAAGAAGAGTTAGGTTTTAAAGTTTTCATTTCAAGAAAATCTATTTCAAAATGGGAAACTGGTAGATGTTGTCCATCTATAGATATGGTTAAAAAGTTAAGTGACGTTTTAGGTGTATCTATGGAAGAACTAATCGCTGGTAAATTTTTAAATGGAAACTGTTTAGAAGATGCTGTAAAAAAAGTCAATTATAATAAGCGTGTTGCTAAATCGAATGTAGCAATCTGTGTTTGTTTTTCTATACTGATAATGTTGCTCATAATATTTAATCTAAATAAAACAAACTCGTTTAGTATTAACTATGAAGATGATAATTTTACTATTATAAATGGTAAAATATTGTTTTCTAGAGATGATAGTTATATAAATCTTGGAAAGTTTTACTCGGACTTTCCAAATACAGATGACGATACAGATTATAAATTTTCTCTATATTTAAAAGATGATGAAGAAGAGGATTTTCTAATTAGTTTTAACTCTATAGGAACTGATATAACCGATAGGATGGTTTTAACTAAAGTTTATAACTCTCT
>CAJUKM010000028.1 GCA_910587535.1 uncultured Bacilli bacterium | reverse complement strand
AATGATAAGAGGCAAGTTTATGGAAGAAAGAAATAATAGAAAAAAGATATTTATTCTGGGGTTATGTGCAATAACTATAGTACTCGCTAGTACACTGGGAACATATGCTTACTTTATGACTAGTTTAGGTAGAGAAGAGAAGCAAGAACTAACTATCACTTCTGGGACACTCGCTCTAGTATTCGAAGATAATTCTGATGGAATAAACGCAACTCTTTCATTGGGTGAAAGTGTAACGAAAGAATTTAAAATTAGAAACACTGGAACCCAAGATGTTACGACCAATATGCTCTTTAGTGATATGATAAATACTTACATGAAAGAGTCTCTTTCATATAGATTAGAATATAAAACATCTGTAGATGGAGAATGGTCTAATGTCCAAACTGCAAATAGCAATGTTCCTCAATCTAGAAAGTCGGCCGAAAAGAATCTAGCAACAGATTTGACCATACCAGCAGGAGCAACCTATTACTACAGATTATCTATTACATTTAACAACTTGGATATAAATCAAAATGAAGATATAAATGCGATATTTGCAAGTAAATTTAAAATAGGCGAAGCTATTAGTCCATCAAAAGAGACGTTAGATTACCTAGAAGTAGTTGCTAAAGAAGTAAAACCAAACTTTGCAGAACCTGCAACGACCGATGAAGGCGTATATGCGATGGAAGATGACTATGGAACAAGTTATTACTATCGCGGAGCTGTGACGAATAACTATGTCAAACTTGGAAACTTCTATTGGAGAATCATCAGAGTAAATGGTGATGGAAGTTTAAGAATCATCTATGATGGAACCCAAGGATATGCGAATGGAGTATCAAATACGGAAAAGTTTGCATACACAGATAAAGCATTCAATGCACAATATAATGATGCAAAGTACGTAGGCTGGATGTTTGGAGGAGCACTGGGAGAAGCAAGTATATCAAAATCTCAGGCTCAAACTAATGAAACGAATTCAGACTTGAAAACAGAAGTAGATTTATGGTATAAGACAAACATAGTAGATAAGAACTTGGAATATAGAATTGCCGATGTAGTGTTTTGTAATGATAGAACAACACCTGGAAGTACAGAAACGGGTAATACAAGTGATACAGGCTTAGGTTATGGAACACTAGTAACTGCATATGGGGCAACGGCTAGAACAAACGTATGGAATACAGATTTAAGTAAAGTGCAACCGAAATTTACGTGTCCACAAAAGAACGATGCATTCACTGTTAGTGATGAGAATAAAGGAAATGGGGACTTAACATATCCAGTGGGTTTGATTACAGCAGATGAAATAGTAGCGGCGGGAAGTGGAAAATGGAATACATCCAATTCAAATTATTATCTATATAAGGGATCATGGTATTGGTCGCTCTCGCCTTGCTATTTTGATGGTAAAGGTGCTGGTGTGTACCCTGAAAATAGTAGCTTAAATTTTATGGGCTACTACGGTTCTAGTGGTGGAGTCGCTCCGGTAATAAACTTGAAAGCTGAGTATGTCCAAACAATGATAGGCGATGGGACTATTAACAATCCTTATAGAGACGCAAGTGATACTTTATAAAATAGTAGATATATGAAAAGATTTCATGTTATAATGTTTTTAGGTGGTAATAATATATGCAGTATGTCAAATATAAAGAGCTAACAAAAGAATTTAAGTTTTCAAAAGCTTTCAACAAAGATGATCTTCCTGGCTACATTAAGCATTACATTCTAGATAATGAATTAATTTTAGTAGCTTATAAAACAGATAGAGATCATGGAGTTTTTACAGATAGTAAAATAGTCTTATTCGACAGTTTTAATAAGAACAGCAAGCAGATATATACTATTCCATATAGATCTATTTCGACGATATCTGTAACCTTTGAAGAAGATAGTGGAGTTTTAAATCTATTCTTAGATTGTAGTTATCCTGTAAATCTAAGATTTATCAACATGAAACCAGAAGATAAGATACGTCTTAGAATCTTATATACTTGTATAAGTAGAATTGTCAGTGGTCAAGATCTTTTAAAAGGAGATTTAGATAGACTAATAAACGATGAGATAATGAAATTAAAGTACTAATCGATGTTAGTACTTTTTTATAAAATAAAAACTCTATACCAAAAGGTATAGAGAATTTCATTATCTGTTGTAGAATTCAACTATCATAGATTCGTTGATTTCAGCTGTAAGTTCGCTTCTTTCAGGGAATCTGATATATGTACCACTCATCTTCTTTGTATCGAAATCGACGAAAGCAGGGCGAGTGATGTTCATCTCTAGAGCAGCTTTAATTGCTGGATGTTCTAAAGATCTTTCTTTTATGCTTATAGTACTTCCTGGTTTAACGCTGTATGAAGGAATATCAACTTTATTGCCATCGACTAAAATGTGTCCATGGTTTACAAGTTGTCTTGCACCACGTCTAGTGTTTGAAAGTCCCATTCTATAAACGACATTGTCTAGGCGACTTTCTAGCAATTTAAAGAAGTTTTCACCAGCGATACCCTGCATTTTAGAAGCTTTTTCAAAAGTTCTTTTGAACTGTTTTTCAGTTAAACCGTACATGAATCTCATCTTTTGTTTTTCTTGGAGCTGAGTTCCATATTCGCTTGCTTTTTTCTTTCTATCTGTTCCATGTTGTCCTGGAGCATAAGGTCTTTTTGCAAGTTCTTTTCCAGTTTCAAGAGTACTAAATCCTAATCTTCTAGATTTTTTGTAAGCAGGTCCTGTATATCTTGCCATGTTATATTCTCCTTTCCTTTGTATTTGCATATTGATAGAGTTTGTCTATTTTTTCCTATGGGAGTTTGTAAAATTGTTCGCTTGGCAGTAAGTTACTTAAAACGAGTACAAACACATATAGGTAAATAGGCATAAACTGCCATAAATGCTATCTGTATTATACATATTTAATATATTTTTGTAAAGAAAAAATTAGGATTATCTCTTCCTAATTTGATACTGATCAGGTCTTAGAACCATCGATCCATGCTCTGCGGTATCTTTTGCAGTTTGATCATTTATGGACATATCTAATACTCTATATCTCGCTTCTAGAGCTTGATTGATCTCACTTATGATGACATTGGCGTTTCTTCTATTTTTTAAAATTGCATCGAGTCCTCCATAAAGTCCGCCTTGGTCTTCATCGTAATAGCTATTATACATCGTTCTAGCTTTATCGATAACTATTTTTGATAGTAGGGAAAATATTCTATTATAAGATTTTTTTGCGTTAAAAACTCCAGCATAAGTGTTTCCATCTAAATAGTAGAATAGTCTATCGAAATCCATCAATAAAAGATGAAAACTTTTTTCTCTAATGGGGAACTTGTTATAAAAAAGTCTTAGTTCTCCTTTAAAGAATAACTTTTCCATCTCGACTCTTCCTACTATGTATTCCACGAATAATGCGAGACGAGCGAGTTCAGGATAAGCAGGTTCAACATTAAAATATCTCTTTAGTAAAACGTCTTTATATCCTTCATTTAATCCTCTGCCATGCCAATAGTCTTTTCCAACAATCGCATTTCCTATGCTCTCAAATCCGGATGTTTCTCCATCAGCATATTCATACATCGAAGAGAGATCTAAAAGAGCTCGAAGGAGAAGCTCTAGTATCAGTAGTACTAAGTCTTATCTTTTTTCTCTTCCTGTCATAAGGGGGAACGTCTTTATCTGTCATCTCGATCATATACGGTTTAAAATTTTTGTTAAGTCTTCGAATGTCGATGTGCTCGATATTTGAAAATGTTCTTACAAATTCATTTATTGTTATTCTTCCTTCTTTTTTAATCCCAGTTTTATCTATCTTTTGGTTTGGTTCTATTTCACCCTCGGATTCTCTCCAAATTTCACTGTATATATTTCTTCCTTGTTCGAGTTCTTTTTTATGATCTATAATCTCTAGCATCGTTTGGCCACAAGTAGCAATCAGTATGATAGTTGTTATTTCTTCAAATAAAGTCATGATTTTCTCTTTTTTTTTTATATATGGAACGGATTATAACCACTTTGTAAATTTTTAGCAATAGTTTTATGATCTATTGCATAATACGACAAATTAAGATATAATTTACTATAGTAAAGGAATAGTGATCTGTGGATGAGCAGTACAGTGAAATTATTATGTTTAACTTATGTTCTTCTAGCAGTTGCAATTCTGATAGTCGTTTTAATACTAGTAAATAAGCACAATAAGAAGAGATATGGGGAGATACTCGACACTCTAGAAAGAGAAAAGAATCTAATATTAAATGCAAATATCTTAAGTGAACTCAGCAAAGTAGAGAGCATGATCAACTCTAAAGACATCGAGAATAAATATAAAGAGTGGAAAAGACGATTTGAGCAGATAAAGAATACCGACGTTCCAGTTCTCACAGACCATTTAATCGAAATAGAAGATCTCTTTAAGACTCATCGATATAAAGAGATAGAGCCGACTCTTGCTAAAGTGGAGTTAAGTATCTATCACGTCAAAACTAAAGCAAACTATCTTTTAGAAGAAATTCGCAACCTTACTTTGAGTGAAGAGAGAAATAGAGAAACCGTAACCAAATTAAAAGGGAAATATAGAAATATAATAAATACTTATCACGAGAGTGCAGATAATTATAGAATCGTTAGAAAACCTATCGAATTACAGTTTGAGACGATCGATAAACTTTTCAGTGCGTTCGAAGTGGCGATGGAGAAAAACTCATTTGGAGAAGTCGCAAAAATAATTAAGGCATTGGATGACTCGATAAACAACTTGGATATCGTCATAGATGAAGCACCTGAAATCATACTTTTAGGCGTTAAACTTCTTCCTAAGAAGATGAGCGATATAGGTAGTATCTATGGAAAGATGATCAAAGAGGGGTACAATTTAGATTATTTGGCGATCGAATACAACATAAACGAAGCAGAGAAAAAGATTGCAGATGTCTTCGACAGATTGAACGTACTTAATCTAGAGGATTCGAGCCTAGAGTTGAAAACTATGTCGACGTACTTCGATAGCATCTATAACGATTTCGATAAAGAGAAATTAGCCAAGAAAAGTTTTACAGAACTGGGTAATCAATTAGCTACTAAGACCACAAAAATGGCCAAGATGGCTTCTAATTTAACCAGTAAATTAGGAGAGATAAAAGACAACTACAGCTTGAGCGATGAAGATTTAAAAGGTTTAAACATAATAGAAGTGTCTATCAAAGGCATCATGGAAGATTACGATATGATAATCGACCAAGCTAAAAAGAAGAAACACGCCTTTTCTAGATTGAATAAAGATATGCAACAGTTAAATGTTCGTCTCATTAAAGAGGAAGATAAACTCGATTCAGTTCTTAAAATTATCAACGAATGTAGACAAGATGAGACGAGAGCATACGACCAATTAGATGAAATCAAATCTCTTTTAGCATCTAGTAAAGAGAAGATTAATTCGTATAAACTACCTTTGGTTCCTAAAAAATATTATGTCGAACTTTCAGAAGCTACTGAAGCAGTCAACGATATGATTAAGGAATTAGATAAGAGACCACTAGATGTAGAAACTCTCAATACGAGAGTCGATACAGCAAGAGATCTGACATTAAAGTTATATAAAACTACAAACGAGATAGTTAAAACGGCTTCTATGAGCGAACATGCCATCGTATATGGAAACAGATACAGATCGACTAATCCTCGCGTACATGAAGGATTAAAGAATGCTGAAAATCAATTCTTTAGAGGATGCTTTAAAGCGAGTCTAGAAGATGCGATAAATGCGATAAATATCGTAGAGCCCGGTATACACGAAAGACTTTTGAGAGAAAGTAAAATAGATTATAATAAAAACTCATAAAACATATAATGGAGTATGAAAAAGATATTTGTGCTCGTCATTATATGTTTTTTATTGTGTTCTTGTAGAAGAGAAAAAGCCGTCATTAAAGAAGTAGTTTTAGATGATGATTGGCCCTCTAGTACAAAAATTACACTCACTATGGTGGGAGATGCATTGATTCACTCTAACATATATAAGGATGCCTACGAAAACGAAAAATATAATTTCAGTAAGATGTTTGAGGATTTGGTGAGTGAGTTTAAAAATTCCGATCTTTTATATTATAATCAAGAGTCCATAATAGGGGGAGCACGGCTGGGGTATTCCGGATATCCGAAATTCAATACGCCTGAAGAGTTCGGTAGGACGATGATAGAATATGGTTTTAATATGGTCAGTAGAGCTAACAACCATACTTTGGATATGGGTGAGGCGGGTATTTTGAATTCTTGTAATTTTTGGAATCGATATCCTAACGTTTTATCCAGTGGAAGTGTCTGTACTAAGGAAGAATCTATTCATCCGAAAGTAGCAGAAATAGATGGAATTAAGTATTCACTTTTAAGTTATACTACTTCTACGAATGGGTTAAAATCTCCAAACGATTATTATGTAAATATCTACTCCGATGAAAAAGTTACAGAAGATATATTAAAGGTCCGTGAAGAAGTCGATATCATCATAGTTGCGATGCATTGGGGAGATGAGTATAGTACATTGCCAAATGACGAACAAAAAAGAATCAGCAATTTCCTATCGAGCTTAGGAGTTAAAATAATAATAGGAACTCATCCTCACGTCATCGAGCCCATCGAATGGATCGGAGATACTCTAGTAATATACTCTTTGGGAAATTTTATTTCTAGTCAAAGCCAAGTTGACGATTACAATAGGCTCATAGGACTTTTGGTAAACGTCGACATCGTCAAGACTACTACTAAGGATAAAAAGAGAATCGAACTTCGAAATCTAAATACAGAACTTTTATATACTTATTATAAGAACAGATCTAATTATAGAGTTATACCTTTTTTTAAGTTAAACGATGCTATTTTGCCTGGCTACGGAAACTTGAAGGATAAATATAATTCGATCATAAAATATTACGATTCATCGATAGAAACTAGATAGCACTAGTTTTTTTCTTTACGTTGAAATAATAGTCATTCTATGTTAATATCTAAAATAGAAAGTAGGATAGAAAAATGGAGAGAAAAAAGAGTAGCAAAGGTTTTACTTTAGTCGAGATAATAATCGTAATCGGATTATTAGTAGTAATCGCGGGGATATTTTCTGTGAACCTCATAAAGACACTTCGAAATCAAAATAGAGAAGCTGAGGAGAGCACAACTTCTCAAATAGTTTCCGCTGCAAATGCATACGTTTCAATGAATCCAGAGGCAGTAGAAAAACTCTACAATTCTTATGGATATGTGGACATTCCAGTTGGAACTTTAAGAGATGCCGGATTCTTGAGCGAAGAGATTAAAAATGTCGAAACGGGAGAGAATGTAAGCGATGATGAACTAGTAAGAGTCAGATTCGATGTGTTAGACCATCTAGAATACACTTACCCAGCTGTTAAAGGCGATCAAGACAGTGAAGAAGCTTGGGCTTTGGTTAACGACAATATAACGATAATCATGGGCGAATACACAGGAGAAGACTGGTGTTCAGTCGAAGAGAACAAGTATAGTGGGCTTATCAGAAACCCTAGTACAGACTATGGAAAGTATAAAAGCAATCTATATCTTATCAACAACAAACCTGGAGAAGAACAGGGAAGGATGTACTCAGGAGATTATTTTGCCTCTGGTGAAGATGGAGTAAACTTACAAGCCACTTCATGTAATGTAAATGCCAAAAAGATAGGTACATACAATATAACTTATACATATAGAGATCCGGAGACACATATCGAGAGATCATCTAATAGAACTGTATTCGTAAGACCTGATGTGAACGACATATCATCTTTCACAGCTGAGTTTTTGACTAATCCGATAGTAAAGGGATTCAGTGAAGACAGGGTACAGGTAAGCATCGAAGAGACTTTGTTAGATGGATCTAAAGTAAAGTTACCACCGATAGCTGTATCAGAATTAGAGAAGAAGGGTTACAAATTAACAGGCTTCTCAACAGCAAGTGTCGTAACTAATAAAGATGCAACACTTGAAAAAGTGAAAGCGAACTCGGACGGATCAAAACCAAATCCTACGACGAGAAAGATGAAATACACAGTATATGATAATACATATACTTTGACATTCAATGGAAATGGTGGAACACCTAGTAAGACGAACATGAGTGTCAAGTATGAAGAACCATACGGTACACTTGCAACGGCAACTAGAACTGGTTATACACAAAACGGGTGGTGGACAGCTTCTAGTGGAGGAAATGAGATAAAGTCTACATCTATATTCAGACAAGTATCAAATCAGACGGTGTATGCTCATTGGACAGCGAACGAATATACAGTGACATTCAATCCTAATGGAAGTTCAGTTAGTCCAACAAGTAAGACCGTAACATACGATTCTACATATGGAGATCTACCTACACCTAGTGCAAGAACGGGATACAATTTCGATGGGTGGTATACAGCTGCAACAGGTGGGACAAAGATTACTTCTAGTTCAAGAGTTACAACAGCAGGAAATCATACCTTATATGCACATTGGACAGGAAAGCCTTATACAGTATATTTTCAAGGTAATGGAGGAAGCGTAAGTCCGACTTCTAAAACTGTAAACTATTATCAATCTTATGGAACTCTACCAACTCCGACAAGAGCAGGATATACGTTTAAAGGATGGTATACGAGTACTTCTGGTGGAACTAAAATAACTTCTTCTTCAACATTTACTCAGTTATCGAATCAATATCTGTATGCTCAGTGGACAGCAAATACTATGACTGTATATTTTAATGCGAATGGTGGAAGTGTCAGCCCATCTTCTAGAACATATACAGCTGCAACCTCGACGACTAAATATAACGCAAGTGGGTCTCTTCCGACTCCAACGAGAGCAGGATATACTTTTAATGGATGGTATACGTCATCTAGTGGTGGTACTTATAAAACTAATACATCATATCTTTATTCAACTGGGTCACATACACTCTATGCACATTGGACACAAAATAGCATGTATGTCACTTATAATGCGAACGGTGGAAGTGTAAGTCCAAGTGGAAAATATATCTATGGTGCAACTTCGACAACTAAATATGGAACACTTGCCACTCCTACGAAAAGTGGTTACGCATTCGATGGATGGACAGCTCCTAATGGAACATATAAAAACTCTTCATCATATCTTTATTCGACAGCAAGTCATACATTGAACGCGCAGTGGAAATTGTCTAGTTGGACGATAAATTTCGTAGACAGTTGTCCATCTAAATATATATCTGTGCCATCGAGAACTTATACGACGGAAGACTTTATAGATGAGCACTACTTAGGTGGATTACCGAGTGATGAGGAAATACTTTTCGGTAATACTCATCCGATGATAAGTTGCCCAGGATACACCTATGGTGGGTGGTGGACTTCAACTTCAGGAGGATCTAGAGTTTACAATAGTACTTTTATCAGTACACTTAGAAGCAATAATATTAAAACGCTCTATAGCCGTTGGACATATAGTGGCGGTGGTGGATCTAGTGGTGGAGGAAGTAGTTCTAACTGCTCAAGTCCATGTGCTGGATATGTTCCTAGTGGAATGTACTGCTGTGTTACAAATTATTATAGTAGTGGAGCTTGGTCGACTAGTGAAGGATATACTCCTGCAGACAGCGATTGTATAAGAGGAGAGACATACTATGGTCCTACCAACGTATGTGATTAAGGAGTTCAAATTATGAAAAGTACGAATATTAAAACAGGTTTGACTATTTTATTAATAGTTTTCATCATCGTAGGTATTATAGTATCTGTTAAAACTATATCTGGTAAAAAAGAGAATAAAGAAAATGAAACTGTAGAAATCGGAAAAGTTTTCAACATACGAGAGACCACTAAAGAGTTGCCGGAGTTTTTTCTGGAGACATCTAAGCCGTATAAAAGTAGATTAGGATATAACGATTTAAAGGAAGCAGGAGTAAAATTTTACGAGTTTGAAATAAATCTCAATAGTGGATTTAGAACCGAAAACATAAAGTTTACTGGATTAAGACTAAAAGATTATCTCGATACGATTGTCACTAGGGATTATATCAAGATCGGTCTTAACGATTCAAATGGTAATATAACTGAATTAGCAAAAGAAGAGATCGATGAAGATGTATTCTTCGTAATTTATAAAAACGACGATCGTCTCGAAGAAAACGGTTCTCCTACATTATTTATTCCAGATCGTCCGTATATTTCTTCCGTCAGAGGAGTAACTACTATAGATTTTTATACCGAACCGATGGGTAATAAAGAAGATTAGAAAGAGTGAGCAATTATGAAAAAAAATAAGATAATTTATATCATTATAGCTTTGCTATTTCTAATCATACTTTCTCTTTTCATGATAAAAACTTTTATTATCGATCGAAGTGAAAATGACTCAAAAAAAGAAATAGTTTTAGAGGCTGGAGTTGTAGAGAACATCGAGGAATTTTCTGGTGATTTACCAGAGTTTTCGTTTAAAATAGAGGGTGCATATATCGGTGAAATAGATAAAGAAATTATCTCTTCTTACGAAATTCCCGTCTATGAATTCGATGCCGGTATAGATAGTGGATTTAGAACGGAAACTAACCATTATTTAGGAGTAAGATTGGGTGAGTTTTTAGAAAAGCAATCGATTACAAATTATAGAGATTTGATTATAAATTCTTTAGATGGTTATAAACGGGTCTATCGCCAGGATGAGATTGATGATTATATGTTCTTAATTTTTAAGAGAGATGGAAAAATTATAAACGACGATAATCCAGTTGTGTTATTAGTAGTCGATGAGGAATATAATAAGTATTCATTGGAAAAACTTACATCTATTACTATTAGAAGAAACAACATTAATAACGTGGAAAACGATCAGACTGAAGATGGTACTTCTACAGAACCAACAGAATAAAGTCGGCTTTTAAAGCTGATTTTTTATTTGAACAATCGCATGTTTCGTGCTATTATTATAAAGTAGAAAGTAGGATGTGAGAATGGAGAAAAAAAGGAGTAATAGAGGTTTTACTCTAGTCGAGATAATAATCGTAATCGGACTACTCGTAGTAATCGCAGGAATATTTTCTGTAAACCTCATAAAGACACTTCGAAATCAAAATAGGGAAGCTGAGGAGAGCACAACTTCTCAAATAGTTTCGGCTGCAAATGCATACGTTTCTATGAATCCAGAAGCAGTAGAGAAACTTTATAATTCATATGGATATGTCGATATTCCAGTTGGAACTCTAAGAGATGCCGGGTTCTTGAGCGAAGAGATTAAAAATGTCGAAACGGGAGAGAATGTAAGCGATGATGAACTAGTAAGAGTCAGATTCGATGTGTTAGACCATCTAGAATACACTTACCCAGCTGTTAAAGGCGATCAAGACAGTGAAGAAGCTTGGGCTTTGGTTAACGACAATATAACGATAATCATGGGCGAATACACAGGAGAAGACTGGTGTTCAGTCGAAGAGAACAAGTATAGTGGGCTTATCAGAAACCCTAGTACAGACTATGGAAAGTATAAAAGCAATCTATATCTTATCAACAACAAACCTGGAGAAGAACAGGGAAGGATGTACTCAGGAGATTATTTTGCCTCTGGTGAAGATGGAGTAAACTTACAAGCCACTTCATGTAATGTAAATGCCAAAAAGATAGGTACATACAATATAACTTATACATATAGAGATCCGGAGACACATATCGAGAGATCATCTAATAGAACTGTATTCGTAAGACCTGATGTGAACGACATATCATCTTTCACAGCTGAGTTTTTGACTAATCCGATAGTAAAGGGATTCAGTGAAGACAGGGTACAGGTAAGCATCGAAGAGACTTTGTTAGATGGATCTAAAGTAAAGTTACCACCGATAGCTGTATCAGAATTAGAGAAGAAGGGTTACAAATTAACAGGCTTCTCAACAGCAAGTGTCGTAACTAATAAAGATGCAACACTTGAAAAAGTGAAAGCGAACTCGGACGGATCAAAACCAAATCCTACGACGAGAAAGATGAAATACACAGTATATGATAATACATATACTTTGACATTCAATGGAAATGGTGGAACACCTAGTAAGACGAACATGAGTGTCAAGTATGAAGAACCATACGGTACACTTGCAACGGCAACTAGAACTGGTTATACACAAAACGGGTGGTGGACAGCTTCTAGTGGAGGAAATGAGATAAAGTCTACATCTATATTCAGACAAGTATCAAATCAGACGGTGTATGCTCATTGGACAGCGAACGAATATACAGTGACATTCAATCCTAATGGAAGTTCAGTTAGTCCAACAAGTAAGACCGTAACATACGATTCTACATATGGAGATCTACCTACACCTAGTGCAAGAACGGGATACAATTTCGATGGGTGGTATACAGCTGCAACAGGTGGGACAAAGATAACTTCTAGTTCGAAAGTTACAACAGCTGGTAACCATACTCTATATGCGAGATGGAGTGCGAAGCCTTACACTGTATATTTCCAAGGTAACGGTGGAAGTGTCAGCCAGTCATCTAAGACAGTTTATTATTATCAAACATATGGAACTCTACCGACTCCTTCAAGAACAGGTTATACATTTAAAGGTTGGTATACGAGTACTTCAGGTGGAACGAAAGTGACATCATCTTCTATCTATACACTCGCTTCAAATCAAACTCTATATGCCCAGTGGACGATAAATTCTTATACAGTGACTATAAATCCAAACGGAGGATCATATAATGGATACACGAGTAGCAGGAGTTATTCGTATAATTACAATTCTACAGTGACATTGAGCAATCCGACGAGAGGTGGATATACGTTTAACGGATGGAGCAAGAGTGGATATGGATCACTCAGTTCAAATAGGCTAACAGTCGGTGCAGGAAATACCACTTTAACTGCCAATTGGAGAGCAAACACGTATACGTTATACTACAATGCGAATGGTGGAAGTGTAAGTCCAAGCAGTAAATCAGCTACATACAATTCGACATATGGAACTTTAGCTGTTCCAAGTAAAACGGGATATGATTTCGACGGATGGTACACATCGTCTAGTGGAGGAACGAGAATAACATCTAGTTCTATCCATAATATCCAAGGGAATAGAACTATATATGCTCATTGGAAAGAGAAAACTTATACATTATATCTATACAGCAATGGAAGCCTTTATACTTCTTATAGTGGACTTAAGAATGGACAATCGTTAAGTGGATATTTACCATCTCCAAGTAGATCTGGATATATTTTTGACGGTTGGTATACGGGTAACAGCTGTTCAGGATCTCGTATGACGAATTATTCATATTTCGATAAAAACAACAATTATCTATATGCTTGCTTTAAACAACAAGGAATAACCTTAACACTTTGGGGTAACGGAGGATATGTTTATGGCGAATCGACATATTATGAGACCGTTCCAGAGGGTGAATACTATACTTTACCTCGTCCTAGTGGTCATAAGAGAGGATGGTCATTCACAGAGTGGTATGATCAAGACTTTAATTACAATGGAATGACTTATTCAGCTGGAAGATCGTACAGATTTTATAGTGATACTGCCTTAACTGCCATGTGGTCGAGTGGTGGCTCTTCTGGTGGCGACTGGGATGGTGGCGGAAGTGGAGGAGGAGGAGGCAGCTCTTCAAATAGCTGTTCTTCTCAAACACCTACCAAAACAACATATAAAGATAGACCTACAGGTGGATGGAATTGTGCTGCATCGGGATTAGCGGGAAACTGTGGATCTGGAGCGATAAAAGAAAATTGTTACTTCTGTTGTAATGGCGGATGTACAGCGTCTCCATTAGGTAAGTGTTCATAGGAGGATATCATGAAAATAAAAAATATTTTAATACTACTTCTTATCACAGTTACATTGTGTGGCTGTGATAAGAAAGATCCTAGTTCAGATGATCGCCCGAAAGAGACTCCAAACGTTGCTCCTGAATTAAATATGGGAAGAATGATAAACCATATAAACGATATCAACAAAGTATTTTCGTCAGATGAATACGATTTAAACGATTTTATCGAAGAAGAAGATGGAACAAAATTTTACAAATATACTGGCGATAATGCCGAAGAGATCTCAGCAAAACTAGCTGGTGTTTATCAAAACCCTTATGGTGGAGCGTTCTTTAGAAGTAAGTTGAACGATGAAAAAGAAAGAGAACTTTATGTAAGTAAGCCTCTAGTATGTGACTCTGTTCTTTCTATTTCTATGAGCGATGTCGATTACAGTGAACCAGATGTCGATGGATTTATATCTTTTAGGATATTTATTGAAGAAAAAAATTATGATTACATGACGAGTTTAGGAGCAGATGAAAACGGATACTATAAATTACAATCCCTTATCTATCCATGTACAGTCATAAAAGAAGAGGGTGCTGAAGATGGACAGTAAGCATGCATTTCTTAGATTTATGTAGAGAGAAGGTCTAGTATGAAAAAGATAAAAAAACTGGTATCATCAATTTTATTGGTTTTAATAATCAGTTCTCTTTTTGTCGTAGTAATTGTCGTTCCTAAAAGAGTGTTAAACTTCAAAGAGAAGTTAGATGCACATGAAATATCTAACTTGGAAGAAAGCTCTAAAGATATTCCTGACTTCAAAATAGAAGTCATCGGAGATTATGAAGGCGAAATCGACAAGGCTTTTGCAGATGAACGAGGTATAAAATTGTATGAATTCGATGCAGGAATTGTCAAAGAAAAAGGCGAAGTCGAAACAGCAAAATATCTAGGAGTTAAATTGTACGATTTGTTATACGAATCTGAAGTATACGAATATTCTAGTTTAGAATTTAAAGGAAAAGATAATTATGCTTCGTTGCTAAAGGAAGTAGACGATAAAACATTTATAATTTTTGAAAAGAATGATAAAGAAATAGATTTGACTTTATTATGTGTCGACAAAGATTACAGTGATTCAGTAGAGGAAGTGTCTAAGTTACTCATCAAAAACGATTATACAATAGTAGAGAATGAAACTGATGAAGATGATGGTCAATAATAAAGACTTAGATTAAAAGATTGAACAAGTAAATTGTTCGATTTTTAAATAGTAAGTAAACAATTTATTTATAATTATCGCTCTTGAATATTGAATTACCCCTATATTTGTGGTACTATTGTAATGAATAATAAGAGAGTAGTCCACTCTTAGGTAGTGCTAACGAAGTAAAAATCTTACTGAAAAGAGAGGTCCCAAGTATGCAGAATAAAAAGAAATTTAGACTCTTTAAGAATACGATAAGAAGAATAAAGTATTACGATAAGACCCAAACAACTTATTTTGCGGTGATGATCTTTATCGCCGGTTTTTGTCTGTTTACAGGTGCTACTTATTCTTATTTTACTTTGAGTGGAAGAATAGGAAATGCCACTATCACGATAGCAAAACTCAACTACACTTTAGAAAGTACTAATACAAACTATGCAAATCAGACTTTGACGATTGCGCCAGGGGAGACGACTTTCTTAGATTTAGATTTGAAAAGCTTAAACGCCCAAAAGACGAGATATGCTCTCAACTATGACACAAATTTTTCAGGAGTAGAAGTCTACTACTCTGAGAGTATAAAAAAGAACGTCGATGGGGTAATAGGGCCAAATGGCAGTATAGTGAACATGAGAATAGTAGTCGTAAACAATGGAAGTGCAAATGCGACTGTAAGATTCGACGTCGACGGTGGATATTTACAGAATACTTTGAGTTCAAACATAGTAAACGGATACTTTGAAAAAGATCAGACCATCAGATACGTAGTATATGACGAAGACTTCCAAAGTTCTGTAGTGGGATATGATATACCATCTAGAGAAAATCATTCTTACTATAAAGCAGAATGTTCAAACGGTGGGGAACCCGTTTGGAATGAAATAAATTGGAATTTCAGTATAGGTAATGAAGTACAGACATCGTGTGACGTGTATTTCAAAAAAACTAATACTGGACTAGAAAAATATTATAACGTCTTAGGTAGTAATGGAATAAACAGCATCAGTACTACTAAGCCAGATAGAACCGGAGAATACGTATATCAATCTTCTAGTTGTTCAAATGGAGCAGTCTACAGTTTTGATGAATCTACTTTCGAATTTAACGTGGAGACACATGAACCCAATACTCTTTGTATAGCGAATTTTACTACTAATAAAGAGATCGAAGAAGCTGAAAAGATAATCATTACTTTGGATTCAAATGGTGCAGGGAGAACTTATAGTAAAGAAGTTAGTGTAGGTGGTACATATGGTGATCTGCCACTTATAAAACGAAACGGCTATAATTTGATAGGTTGGTTTACAGAAAGAGAAGCAGGGGAGTTAGTAGAAGCCAATACTCCTGTGAGTGGTCCAGTTACCCTATATGCTCATTGGGAAGAAATGAGTTTCATTCCTAAAACCGTATCAGCAATTTTAAATAATCAACCTGTAGAGGGAATAAACGCAGGAACACCGAACTTTGTTGAAGCCGCAACATCAGATGAAGGTGTGTACGCTTTAGAAGATGACTATGGAACTAGTTATTACTATCGAGGAGCAGTGACAAATAACTACGTTAAATTCGCAGGATTCTACTGGAGAATCATCAGAATAAATGGAGACGGAAGTCTAAGAATTATATATGATGGAACTAAAGGATATTTTAATGGAACGAGCGATACTGGAAGGCTAGCATATACAGAAAAAGCATTTAATGCAAAGGAAGATGATGCAAAATATGTCGGATGGATGTTTGGAGGTACTCAAGGAACTGCAAGTACTTCAAAAGTGCAGGCCCAAACTAACGAAATTAATTCAGATATAAAGACGTTAGTAGATTTATGGTATAAGACAAATATAGCAGATAAAAACTTAGGAGATAAGGTATCAGACGTAGTATTCTGTAACGATAGAACCACACCAGGAAAAGATGCAACAGGCTGGAGTCGTGACACAGGCTTAGGATATGCAAAGAATACAACAGCCTATGGAGCAACAGCGAGAGTAGGTGGACCATGGCAGACAACTGTAACTCAACCGAGGTTTACATGTCCACAGAAGAATGATGCATTTACAGTAAATGACGAGACAAAAGGAAATGGGGACTTAACATACCCAGTAGGATTGATTACAGCAGATGAAATAGTTGCAGCAGGAAGTGGAAAGTATAATACAGCAAATTCAAGTTATTATCTATATAAGGGATCATGGTATTGGTCGCTCTCATCTTTGAATTTCATTTCCAGTGCTGTTATGTTTATAGTCTATACTAACGGAAATCTTAACGACTATGGTGTCGTTATGAGCGGCGCGGTCGCTCCAGTTATCAATCTTAAGCCAGAATACGCTATTACGCTAAAAGGTACAGGAACAATGGAAGATCCTTACACTGAGTAAAGATTATATTTTAAGCAAATTAAAAAGCCTTCTTTTGAGGGCTTTAATTTTTTTTTATGACATTATGCAGTATAAAAAGTATATAGACATGAATGAAATTAATGGCTAAGTTAATTGATTAAGTAAAAAAATATTATCAATTTATTTAGCAATTATCATATGTATATCCTCTTCAGTTATTCCTGGTCCAGCTTTTGCGAAACCAGCTTTTTCATAGCAATGAATTGCCCTTAAATTATTTGCATAAACATATAATTCTACTCTGTCTAGTTTTAATGTTTCAAAAACATATTTTAATAAAGCATTAATAGCTTCTGTACCATAATGTCTATTTTGTTTATCTGGTGTAATAGAAATTAACATTTCACAAATATTATCTTTAGGTATTATTTCCATATTACCTATATATTC
>CAJUKM010000027.1 GCA_910587535.1 uncultured Bacilli bacterium | reverse complement strand
TAGTCGTTTTTCTACTTTTTTTCACAAATTTCCGGTTTCTACTTGTAATTTAGCTAAAATTATCCGTGATAAGCGTTTCACTATTTAAAAGTTTCAAATCTTTTAAAAAATCGGGATAATACACTGTAAAACTTCTGCTTTCAACTAGATAACCATCGGACTCTTCTTTTTCTATATGTATTGTAACTTTGTATATGTCTTTTAAACTATCTTTAAGAGGCGGCAATTTAGGTAAACCTTTATCTAATCTATATCTACTGTCGACATAATAACTGACATCACAGATAAAACTCCTTATGCAATTAGATGACGCATTTTCTCTGATATAATTTATAGCTTCGTCTGTCTCTATAGAACTCTCTATTTCTTCCTTACTATAATCTATGCAAGTATATGTGCTAGCCTCTATAATTTTTCCTTTTGGATGTCTATAAAATGGTTTATACGACACATAAGTTTTCTCCATAATTAAAACCCTCCTATTAAAATTTTATCACAATGTTAAACACAGTTCAATCGATTATATATGCTTTCTAATTGTGTTATCTATATTGTCATTGTCTCAATTATTATGATAAAATCTTATTAGGGAGGATAATTATGAACTATGCACCTATAAGTTTTAAAAGTGATTATTCTCTACTTAAAAGTCTTTTTAAGGTAAAAGATATTATCAGTTATGCAAAGGAAAACGGAAGTAGCTATGTCGGAATTTTAGACGATAATCCTTATGGCATCATGGATTTTTATGATAAATGTTCGAGTGCTGGTATTAAAGGTATTTTCGGAGTTGTATTTAAAATCGGTGATAATAGAATTTATCTATATATAAAGGATTATATCGGATATCAAAACGTAATCCGTCTCAATGAACTAGTGAGTGATAGCAAACTTACCATAAACGATTTATATAAATTCAATAGTGGTCTTGTATGCGTTTTACCATATGGCAATTATAATCTTTACAATAGGCTCAGAACCGCTTACGACGTTTATTTAGGTTATAAAAATGAAGCAGAATTAAAAAATGCTTCTCAAATAACAAAGAATGTATTATTCTTAAACGAAATACTATGTTTAAAAAAAGAAGATGAGATCTTTCTAGGGGTCCTTTATAAAATCGGGGACGATGTTTATGAAAGAGGGGAGCATCATGTATTAGAGGCGACTGAATTCGATAAAAGTACTGTCGATAGGTTTCAGGCTATGCTCGATTTGAAATTTGAATTTGGCAAAAGATATATTCCGACATTTTGTAAATCGGAGGCAGAATCTCTTAAGTTATTGAGAACTTTAGCCCTTAAAGGTTTAGATAAGAGAATGCATGGAAAAGTTACAAGTGAATATATGACCCGATTAAAATTCGAGTTAGAAGTAATAGAGAGTATGGGCTTTGTAGATTATTTTTTAATCGTTTACGACTATGTCAAATATGCCAAGAAAAGCGGGATAATGGTCGGCCCAGGGAGGGGAAGTGCTGCTGGTTCATTAGTATCATATACTCTTGGAATTACTGATATAGACCCAATAAAATACGATTTATTGTTCGAAAGATTTTTGAATCCAGAAAGGATAACTATGCCAGATATCGATATGGATTTTGAGGATGAGAGAAGAAATGAAGTTATCGACTATGTAAAAAATAAATATGGTCCTAGATATGTATCTCAAATCGTAGCATACGGATCTTTGAAAAGTAGACAAGTCGTAAGAGATGTGGGAAAGGTTTTAGGTGTAGGGGAAGAGGTAATATCCGATCTTACAAAACGTATCGATTCAAAACAAAGCTTGAGAGAGAACATAAAGAATCAGGATTTAGTTAAATTTATAAAAGAGGAAGCTCTTGAAATGCTCTATAAGATAAGTTTGCGTTTAGAAGGATTAAAGAAACATACTACAATTCACGCGGCTGGAGTGATAATTTCTAGTTTTCCCCTATTAGAGCTCATTCCGACAATTAAATCTAACGACGGCATTTTAACTGGTTATACTATGGAATATTTAGAAAAATTAGGCCTTTTGAAAATGGACTTTTTAGCAGTTCGCAATTTGACCAATTTGCATAGACAAATTCAAACTATTTCTAAAAAGATGCCAGAATTTGATATAAGAAAGATTTCACTAAGCGACGAAAAGACGTTTAAATTGTTGAGTTCTGGTAAGACCGATGGCATTTTCCAATTCGAAACTCAAGGAATGAAAAACTTTCTAAAGAAGTTAACTCCTCGTACTTTTGACGATCTCATCGCTGCAGTTGCACTTTTTAGACCGGGACCAATGCAAAACATCGATGAATACATAAGCAGACAAAAGGGTCAAAAGAAAATATCGTATCTCCATAAAGATTTAGAGCCTATTTTGAATTACACTTATGGAATAATCGTCTATCAGGAACAAATAATGCAAATACTTTCGAAGATGGGTGGATATTCTTTTTCTGAAGCAGATTTGATACGTAGGGCTATGAGTAAGAAAAAGAAAGAAGTCATGGAGAAAGAAAGTGAACGTTTCGTGAAACGTTCTGTCGAGCGAGGCTATAGTGAGGATGTTGCAAGTAAAGTATACGAATTAATAGTAAAATTTGCCGACTACGGTTTTAATAAAGCTCATTCCGTTGCATATGCCTTGATCGGTTATCAAATGGCTTATTTAAAAGCTAATTATACCGATTTAGTCCATGTCGACACCCTCAATATGAACATAGGTAGTAGCATGAAGACAAAAGATATCATCGATGAAGCTAAAAAAAGAGGAATGAAAATTCAAAAGCCATCGATCAATATGAGTTCTTTAGAGTATACGATCGATAACAAAACTATAGTTTTACCTCTTACATGTATTAAAAACATATCTGCTATTCAAGGTAAGACTATAGTCGAAAACCAGCCATATCACGACTTTTTTGAATTTTTTAAAAAGATTAAAGATAAAGGAATAAATAGGAGTGCAGTCGAAACTTTGATCAAAGCAGGCGCTATGGATGAATTTGGGGTATCTAAAAATACGCTTTTAAAAAATATCGATTCTGCTCTAACCTATGTCGAATTGGTCGAAAGTTTGGACGAATCATTGGTGATGAAGCCTGAAATTGAAGTTGATATAGACCCCGATACAGAATATTCAGAGTTAGATATTTTCGGTTTTTATGTATCAGGACATCCTGCTTCAAAATATAGAGAGGGGGATACGGCTAAACTTGATGCACTCGATATGTATATGAACAGAATTACGAGTATAGCTGTACTAGTAGATAAGATAAAGATAATAAATACTAAGAAAGGTGAAAAAATGGCATTTCTAGATATATCCGATGATACTAAACCTGGAATAGCTGTGATATTTCCTAGGAATTATTCCCTCATACAAAACGTAAATGAGGGTGGACTTTATAAGTTTAAAGGTAAAGTTGGAAAGAGAAACGAAGATACCCAGTTCATAATAGAAGAGAGTGAAAAAATAGAATTTGAATGAGTTGATTTATAGGTTTTGTTGTGATAGAGTATATGGCGAATTATTGAGGTAAAAAATGAAGTATTTGTTGAAAATTAAAAAATTGGAAAGTAGCTTTGTCCATTCTAGATATATTTTAACCACTGCGAATCTTGATAATATGCACACTATTATCTCCATTGAAGATGTGACTTTAGATACTTTGGAATCTTGCGATAATATAGACGTTATTAGAGATGCCTTTAGAGACAATATGCAAGATCCTTTAGAATATATTAGCGCACAATTTGATACAAGTATTTTTATAACAGATGATTATGTAGATTGTTTTAGCTTTTATGTAACTCACCTTTATTACGATAGTGACGATAACATTCAGCTTTTTAGAACTATTAACCCTTTTGGAAAGATCGACATTCACGATGTATCTGAATGGGAATGTAGAAAAGAATATAGCGTATATGGAAATGATCTGGAAAATATGCCTTTCTTCGTCCAGAAAGATACTTTAATGGATGCTTATCAATGGTGGAAATATTCAAAAAATGAAGGAGATAATTTGTCATTTTATGATAATGGGTTTGAAATCTACGAATTTATGCCGATAAAATTAATCTATCACTATTTAGTAGGCGTTTTAGGATTTCAGTTAGGATATCACGTAGCTTATCCAAATAATTCATATTTTGCTGGTGAAATACACGAATATATGTTGGTAAAGGGAAGCGCAAACTTGAAATTGATCGAGAATGTCGATCTTTCTTGCGAAAGAGACGATGCCTATAACAGACAGAGAACTTTGTGGTACTATAGGTTTAGACTTTCTTTTTTATGTAAAAAAGAACATGAAGAATATTTGAAAAGTCTTGGACTGACAGTAAAAGACTACGATTCAAGTCTCTGTGAAGTTTATTTAGAAACAGAAAAAGATGCTATTAAAATATATGAGAGGTTGTACTTAGAAGGGTTAATCGTAGAAGAGTGGAGACCAAAACAGACAGGAGGAATTTCAGATACTCTTTTACATAATCTCATACCATTATATATCTATCTTTTAAACTCCAAATACGAAGCTAAAAAGCATCGCGATTCAACTAATTTTAATAAAGAATATTATTCTTGTAAATGGATGAAAGCTGCTTCTCTTGTAGCATGCAAACAATTTTATAGTGATTATCTATTGACAGTTTTAAATCCTATTTTTGATTCTTACTCTGAAATTTTGAACCACTATTTTAGAGAAATGCTATACAATATGGGATCTAGAAGAACATTTATGACTATGAGGTGGACATATAGAAATCTTCTTAAGACAATAGAAGGGATGAGATATGATGACGGGATTATTAATTCTCCCGTCGTTCCAAGTAACATAGAAAACAATGATAAAATATTTTCGTTCTGTAGAAATGACCTAGATGTTCCAGATTGGTTAAAAGTATATTCAAGGGCTGTGATAGAGGAATTAGGCGGAGTTGAGTTCATAAAAAAAATGCTTTCCGAGGGGAAAGCAGCGATAGTAAAAAGAACTTTAACCGAATTAGCTGACGCGATTGAAGAAAAGAATCCTAAAAATTTAAAAGCAAGGAAAGGGTATATAAAAATTAAGCTCTAAATAGAGTTTTTTTAAATATTTAAATGTTTAAATTGTTTGTAGGCCTATTCGAATTATAAATAGTAATAAACGTTTTATATTTTTCTTTATCCAACATTTGGCTCAAATATCTGCTCCAAATATCTCCATGAGGGTATCTTACAAATACTTTAGCACATATTTCTAAAGCTGTATCACTTTCGAATAATCTTAGAATTTGCCTATATAAAGCTATAATAATCTGTGGTGTTGTGTGATCTTCTTCCATTTGATCAAAATCGCTTAGAATCTCATTTAAAGTTTCTTCTACTAAATTAGCGTCTATATGATTTTTAAATATATCTAATAATTCTCGATTGGGAGATGACGATATGAGACGTTTAAGGTTATCTTTTTCTAATAAAGTGCCCAATCCTTTTTCTAAATATATCTTTATCATAGTTTTTAGTAGCCAATCTCGTCCATTCATTCCTCCTTTGAAAATAGAGGCGATTAAATCGTTAAAATCTATATCGTGTCTTTTATTTTTATTGGATCTATTTTCAAAAAAGAAACAATAAAACCACTGTGGATTTATGCAAAAAGATAATAAATATTCTCTTTCTCTAATAGCGGTAGAAAAGTTCAATTTTTTTAGCACTTTCTCTATTGCAAAGTTGAGGTTAATGTCATGTCTATAGTCAAGCCCCATATTATGAGAAAACTCCATCAGCTCTATAGCTAAGGGTTTTATCTCTCCACATCGTTCTAAATAAGTTTTATTCTGTAAACTGATTCTTCTTATTTCTTCTTGCATAAAGGGCTTTTTTTTTGCTAATCTTTTTTCACAGTTTGTGGCCTCTTTAAAGGTCGTATCGCTCAAATCTAAGAGACCATTATCAGAATATCTTATGATCGTATCGATTCGTTCTGACAATCCTATGTTGTCGTCTATAAAAAATAATTTTTCTTTTAATGGCATATTGGAGGGAATCATTTTGCCATAGAATCTGATGTCGAAAATAAGCGTGATAAGTGCGTTTATAGAGAGTAGTCGTCTATAATCTTTTTCGTTTGTGTACACGTCGTTTCCCCCTTTTTGTGGGTTATGATAACATGGATTTAACTTTTTTGCAAATTACATCATCTTATGTGACATACTAGGTTTTCCATCATATTCTAGGAATAGTTGCATTCTGTATCCTAATATTTTTTGTTCTTCGTTAAACCTTTGAATTAGATCTTCGGGATACATTTTCCTTTTTTTGAAAAGTTTTTCTAATATGATTACTAGATGCCCTTCTACATCGAAGGCAAAAATTTCGTCATCGATATCTCTATAACAATTTAAACCCCATTCTATATCAAATAATAAGTCAGAGAGTTCATCTTGCTTGAGTCTAGAGGTTCTTTGCAGTTCTACTCTTTCTACGATTCTTTCATATATCTCAACAGATTCTCCTAATTGATCGATTAATGATGTCAAAATTAGATCTTTCAAGGCAGAATTAAAGAAGTCTAGCTCTATATCTTTAAAAAGATTATATAATGCGATTGTTTTATTGTTTAAGGTTACAGCTACATTAGGTATTCTTTCAGTAAAAAGGAAGTTTTCTGATAGAGTAAGTATGGAAGTGCTCATCGAGTGCATGAATTTTTGGCTTTCATCAAAAAAAAATTTGTTTTGTCATATTCTTAGTTGTGTCTATCATTTTTTTCGCTCCTTTAGGAAACATATCTTAACACAAAATCGAATTAAAAAAAATCGGAAAAATTCCGACTTAATAATTTGTTGCTTTTAATTCCATATAAGATTCTGGATGTTTGCAGACTGGACAAACTTTAAGAGCATCTTTACCATAGTATACGTGTCCACAGTTGCGGCAAATCCAAATAGTCTCTTCTTCTTTGTGGAAAACTTTGTCGTTTTCAACATTCTCGAGAAGCTTTAGATATCTTTCTTCATGATTCTTTTCGATTTCTCCAACCATTTCAAACAATTTTGCGATCTGATCGAATCCTTCTTCTCTAGCAGTCTCTGCAAATTCTTTGTACATATCTGTCCATTCGAAGTTTTCACCGGCAGCTGCATCTTTAAGGTTTTCTATAGTAGAAGGTACTGAACCTCCATGAAGTTCTTTAAACCACATCTTAGCGTGTTCTTTTTCGTTATTTGCAGTTTCTTCAAATATTGCTGCAATCTGTTCGTAGCCTTCCTTTTTTGCTTGGCTAGCATAATATGTATATTTATTTCTAGCCTGAGATTCTCCTGCGAATGCAGCCATCAAATTAGCTTCTGTTTTAGAATTTTTAAGTTCCATTATTTACTTCCTTTCTTAGTGTAGCAAGTCTCACAGTTATCTGTAATCTGCTAAAATAAGAATAACATAAATTGGAAAATATTCAAACAAAAAACTAGGCTATTTATAGTTTTTTTTGTATAATGGTTTTAGGTGATGAATAAATGTTTGAGTACATGGGAGACCGAATAAGTAATGCGATTAAAAATATAAAAGGGATGGGTAAGATTACCGAAGAGAACATCGATGAAGCCGTACGCGAGATAAGAATGGCTCTTTTGGAGGCCGATGTCAATTTCGAAGTAGTCAAAGGTTTCGTTTCTAATGTCAAAGAAAAGGCTTTAGGACAAGAAGTCCAAAAGAGTGTTAAGCCAGATGAACTGTTTATAAAAATAGTAAGAGACGAACTAGTAGCTCTTTTAGGTGAAGATTCTGAACCTTTAAAAACCGATGGAAATCCTACTATAATCATGATGGTAGGTCTTCAAGGTAGTGGTAAGACTACTACTTCTGGTAAGATTGCAAATTATGTAAGAAAAAAGTGTGGAAAAAATCCACTCCTAGTAGCGTGTGATGTCTATAGGCCTGCCGCTATAGATCAGCTTTCACAGATAGGAAAATCTTTAGGTATAAAAGTATTCGAAGAGGGTACTGAAAAAGCTCCTGTCGAAATAATACAAAATGCACTTCTGAGTGCCAAAGATAACAAAAACGATTTCGTCATAATAGATACTGCGGGACGACTCCAGATAGATGAAAAGCTCATGGATGAACTCGTCTCTATAGATGAAAACTTTAAGCCCGATGAGATAATCTTAGTAATCGATGCTATGATGGGGCAAGACGCCATAAATGTCATAAGAGGATTCAACGATAAATTAAAGTTAACCGGTTCTATTCTTACAAAAATGGATGGAAATACTAAAGGTGGTGTCGCACTTTCTGTTAGACATTTGACGAATGTACCTATAAAATTTGTAGGTGATTCTGAAAAGATGGACGGGTTAACTCCTTTCGATCCAAAGAGAATGGCCGATAGAATATTAGATATGGGAGATATCCTTTCAATAGCGGAGAAAGTCCAAGACACAATAGATCTAGACGATGCGACAAATTTGGCGAAGAAGATGCAAAAAGGTAAGTTCGACTTAGAAGATTTCTTGGGAACTATGAAACAGATCAGAAAGTTAGGACCTCTAGAGAATCTTTTAAAAATGTTGCCTGGTGCAAGAAATGCCGGATTATCGAATGTCCAAATCGATCCTAAGGATATGGCCCATATCGAGGCTATCATACTTTCTATGACTCCTTATGAAAGAAAACATCCCGAGGAGATCAAACATTCTAGAAAGCAAAGAATATCTAAAGGTTGTGGAAGAAGTGTCGAAGAGATAAATAGACTTTTAGCACAATTCGAACAGATGAAGAAGATGATGAAACAGCTTTCAAACGGAAACATCAAAATGCCGTTTTAATGGAAAATCCTCGTGAGGTGGTAAGTATGATTAAAGTAGTAGGTTTAATAGTTTTGTTCTTGTCGATGATCGGTTGTAGTAATGACTCTATTCAAGACGATTTCTATGAAGATAATAATGGCTCATGTCTATCTCAGAAGGCAACAGAAAATCTAGCGAATGGCGAAGATAGTTTTCATAAGTTATCTTTAAATACATTTACTTCTTTTCAAACGAATATACAATATTTTGAAGCTAATAAAAACGATCGTGGAGAAGAGTATGCAGTTTTAAAAACAGACAATGCAGAGATCATAGGAGACTTCACCGATTATTTTTCTAACAAATATAATGAATATCAGACATATTATAGTCCGGAGGGTATACTAGTTTATATCCGTACGACCAAGAATGAAATCAATTTAGACAGTTTTAAAGAATGTGGGAGAGACGATACAAAAAGATCAGAAGATGTAGTCGATATGGATGAACAGCTCGTTAGTAAGCTATCTAAGACAGACAAGCTCATTATAAAAATGGATGAAGGTAACATCGGGGAGATAAAAGATAAAAGAATTATCGATCAGTTTATAGAGCATTTAGCAAACAGTAAAATGTATGGAGAAAACTTTTTGTGTGACGGAACTATTTTTAAGTTCGAGTTGTATGATTCTGATCGTCTTTTAGATTCTATAGATATATGGTCAGATGGTCGATTAATGCCGGAGAGCCTATCTGGGGGATGTTCATATTACATATCAAATAGATCTATAAATATGATGGAGTTTATTGAGAATCATACAGAAACAGTTTTCTATAGTTTGACAAAAGTCGATGAAAATTGTGGGACTAAAGAAACACTCATATATGAGGACGACGATTACAAGTATTATTATACTTGTTCTAACTTCGATAGCGTCATAATACGTTTCGATAGAACTGGCGTCAATATGCTTTTAAAAGACGCTTTAAAGAAGAAAAAAATAACTTACGAACAGTTAATGTTTCAATACGATACTTTAGTGATGCGTAAGAAAAAGTAAAGCTTTTATCTTTATTTATATTAATATGGACGTTTACCTAACCACTCGAGTTCATAATACATAAGATACACTAGAAAGGAAAGTGTATTTTTATGTTCAAGATGAATAGATGTTGCGATAATAGACCTATGTATGCGAGTGAATCAAGTTACAAATATACTCAAATGCAGGGAAGTGAGAAAATAAGCGAATATCCAGAAGCAGCTCCGATGATGAACAATTCGTATATGCCTATGAATTCAATGCCTAGCATGATGGGATGTGAAATGCCTCCTATATATGAGTGTCCACAAGAGAGAGTATGTCACAAAGAATTCGTTCATAATGTTCAACACATAGTACCTATCAATACTAGAGTTGTCAACCATCACATCTATAGGCATACGTATGCTCCATGCTATACTTGCTGCGAGGAGAATGTATGCTGTGATGTCTACGACGGATGTCCTAATATGTTTTAACTATCGGCCGACTAATAGTCGGTTTTTTAATAGTCACGTTATGTCTTAATTTGTCACCCGTTTAAAATTTTTACACAACTGATATAAAATATGTTATAATCTATTAATGAATAAAGTAGGGTGAAATTGATGCGTAAAACAGTTCTCATGTTGATAAACGGTTTCGGTGTCGAGCAGAAAGACTCTGCCGAAGTCTATAGTGCAAAATTAATGCCAAATATGGATTACATGGTTAAAAACTATCTATTTGGAAGTCTTCTTACCAATGCTGGTGACTACAATAACGCTTATAGAATGTTTAGCATTCCCGAGAAAACGAAGGGAAAAGAAGACGAAATAGACTTTTTGATATTTGAAAAAAAGCTCGATCAAAACGAAGTTTTAAAAAATGTTAGAGATAATATTGGTGAAGAGAATTGTCTCCACATATTTTATGCTATAGAAAATATAAGTAAGTTTGGACAAGTGAGAGAATTTTTACGCATTATAAATGCGAGTAAAAATAAAAAAGTGTTTTTACACTTTATCCTCACTGGAACTTCTACTTCTGGCTATGACGACATAATAAAGGTTATCAGTAAGATTTCTTTCGAATTGAGCGATTATTGTAAGATAGGCATGGTCTTAGGAAGAAATAAAATAAATACAGACGATGTGCAGAGAGTTTTCTATCGTGAGCTAGGCGAACATTGGAACGAATCTACTAAGAAATTCGACATTCTAAAAAGAGAAATCGTCAATCCAGAAGATGCAGGCGTTTTCATGATTTCTGGCGGATTTGCCTTAAAAGAAAACGATTCAGTACTATTCATCAATTATGAAGACGTAGAGATGGAGAAATTTTATAGCGATTTCACAAAAATTCCTTTGAAACTCTACAGCTTATATCCTTTTAAAGAAGGAATTCCTTACATGTTTAAAAGAGAGGAAGAACGTTCGACGTGTTTTTCTTCAGTCATAGAAACCCATGGTATAAGGATATTACATCTAACGACCGAGGCGAGAATAAATGACGTCAATTTCTATCTAAATGGAATGGAAAAGCGAAAAAGTCCTAACATAACATATGCACTTAACGATATGAGTCTGTTTAGCACTAAAGAAAAAGTTGTAGATCTATTGGAGTCTAATCCATATGATGGAATAATTATAGATTATGTCATATCCGGTTATAATAGGATGGAAGATATTAAAAGAGATCTGCAAAATATCGATGGCGTGATCAAAAATATAAGTGACGCTGCTAAAGAGAGGGACTATACTTTTATCATAAGTAGTCTTTACGGGATGCATGTACCGGTTATGGAAGGTGTAGTACAAAAGGTTATCAACTTTTCTGGAAAAGTGCCTTGCATCTTTCAGAGTAATCTGTTCACTAAACAAGAATACTCATTAAATACAGGAAATACATACTCTTTGAGTCAGACATTTTTAACTAATATAAACGACGAAGTTAAAGCCAATAAGTTGGTTCATAAACTCAGCAGTATAGAAAAAATGTTGTCCAAAGGTAAGTAAAATTATTTTAATAAAATTCACTTTACAAAACATTTTGTTTTTGTTATTATGTTACTAGAATATGAGGGTGTGACTATATGAAACAATTAGATTTCGAAACAAGTAATTATAAACACAAAGAAGATATTAAAACTTTCGTAGATTCGTTTAATGACCTTACGGATAAGTATGTTAAAAATTTCGATAACTGTGATGCCGATTTAGTTAAAGTTAATGGCAATATAGAAAAAAAGAATGCGTCTATTGGAAAATTGGAAGCTTCTTTAATCGACTTGAACAAAAAAATCGATGAATTTACAGCATTGAAGAATTTTTCTAATGAGGAAATAAAAGCATTGAACGCTAAAAAGGGTGAAATTTCTTATACCGATAGTGAAGTACAGAAAATGGAGCTAGATGATATCAATGCTCAGATCAGTTCTAAAAAAGGTAAAATTTCTAAAATCGATGCTAAAATGGATGCCACTAAAACTAAAATAAAGAGTGAAAGTGACGCTAAAAAAGCCCAAGAAAAAGAGTTGAAAGAATTAGAAAAAACTAAAAGATCAGAAGAGGAAGCTCTATTTAAAACTGAAGCTATCTTGACATATATTAAGAATGCTCAAGAGGAGCTAAATAAGACTGTATTAGATATCATCAACAAGCCTTATGTACCTGAAGAAGAGACTACTAGTGAAGAAGAAACCACTACTTCAAGTGAAACTACAGTTTTAGAACCAGTTGCAGAAGAAATAGCTTTAGAAGATGAGCCAGTCATAGAAGTACAAGCTGATGATGTTTTATCGTCTGTAGATAGTGCATTTATGGAAATTGAAAGTGTAATCAACGAAGAGGAATTATCTAAAGAGATTGTCGCTGAAGAACCAGTTGTAGTTGCAGAAGAAAAACCAGAAATTCAACTTAAGGAAAGTGTAGCTGAGACTCCATCTGATGCTTACGATGCATTACTAGACGATATGTTCAAAAAAGAAGCTCTAAATTGGAACGATTTTAGCGGATATGCTAGAGAACAGATGATTCAAAATAGAGAACAAGTTATAAAAAACATGGAAATATTGAAAAAACATAAGGTACCTCTTGAATATACTGTAGATCAGAGTGATATATATTATAATATTTCAAGTCAAGATTTAGACGATCTATTAAGCATAATCACAACTGATGATGAAGGAAATGGTATGGGCTTCTCAATAGACTTTACTTATAATATATTGAGTGAATTATCTAAAATAAATGTCGATAAACTGATCGATGTATATAATAGTGAATTTATGAATGTAAATGCGAAAAGTGGTATCATCAATCTTTTGAAACTAACTAATCCGAACCTAACCGATTTTGAAAAGAATAGACGTGCCAATGTAGAAATACTCAAGTCTTTGGGAACTACAACTACAGATGAGATAGTGAAATCTCACCCTGACTTCGTAAATATGGATAATCCTCTATTCGTAAACGTTCTAAACGTCTTTGATAAGAGCGATCTAGTCGAGAAATTGAATGCCGATGTCGACGTCATTCCAAAAATAGTAGATTACTGGAAAAACAATTAGAGAATACAGATTCTCTTTTTTTTATTGACTTAATAATCGTTTTATGTAATAATACTTTCTCAAAAGAGGGGTTTTATGAAGAGTATGAAGTGCAAAAAAATTAATGGCGACCGTTTCGAAGTGTGTATAAACGGATCTAGTCCCATAGTTGTCAATACAGAAGATTTTTATGCTCGGTTGAGAAACATTTTAGATAGAGGGAATGTCAGTTCTGTCGAGTTCGAAGATAAATCTTTAAGAATCACTCGACTCAGTTTTAATGGTGAGTTTCTCATCAAAAATAGTGTGGAGTATGAATTCTACGAATTAGATGAAAACGTTCAAAAATTAGTCGACGATTACAGTTCAAGAAATAGTAGTTCTAAGGATTATGCCTCTGACTTAGAAAAAAATATGATGCCTAGAATGGTCCAAGTCGTAAGAGATTTAATAGTTCCGAGAGAGACAAAGTCACTTTTAACAAAAGAAGAGGTAGAATTTACTTTGGGAGTCTTAAAAAGAGAAAGGTTTAATTTTTTATTAGAACACGGAATTTTTAGCTACGCATCTTATCAGAATAAAAAACTTTTCATAATTCTAGGAGTCATTTTAGGAATCATCGGACTTTCTGCAACGATTATTGGATTTGTCGGTGGAATTTTATCCGGACTTTCTGGTTTAACAGCAACTACAGTAGCTGGTTTTGGATTAAGAAAAACTTTTGCTAAGATGGAAAGCAGAGTAGAAGACTTAGAATTAGATCTCATCATGGAGAGACTAGAAAGTTTAAGTTTTGCTTTACCAAATGGCGAAGAACTAGTCAGTGAAGAAGAGGACATATTAAGAAATGACAATTTTATAGAAAGACTTAAAAAAGATATTTCAGTAATCGAAAACTGTAGAGAGTGGAATGCGAGTGCTTTATCGACAAGATTTTTGGTTCTTTTAGATAATTATAAAAAGGCTCGCATAGAAGAGCATTCAGTAGGAAAGAAACTAAATTATAGTCAATTTTTAAAATCGTTATGCAATTTAGAAATAGAATTATTTTCTTTGAACGATGCGAAAGGTTCAATTAGAGAACCTGTCTTGGATTACTCCACATATGTCTTAGCGATAGAAACGATACTCTTTTCCATAGATGATAATGAGGAGGTTCTAAGTACTATTCGGGCTGCTAAAGATTTGGTAGATAGAATTTATAAAAGTCCTTATGAAGGCTGTGAAGTACATCTTTTAAGAACTTTCTTAGCAGTACAGGAACTCGTCGATTGTGTAAAATTTGCTGGCGAGATTTCAGGTGAGATCAGAAGACATTTCTTGTATCAGATGAGAAATATATCCTCAAGTTCTGAGAAAGCGCAGTTAGAAGCAGAGTTTATGGATTCGATTTTAGAACCTGCAGAAGATCCAAAAATAAGTACAGAGAGAAAAAAAGTTTTTTAGACTGAACTTTAATAAAATATAATAATATAGTTTAAGGAGATTTAAAAATATGAAAGAAATAAATGTTAATAAATGGAACGATGATAGTTTTTTAATGAGCATGGAAGGAGAACAACCGTTTATCGTAAAAAAGGCAGATTTTTATGCGATGATAAAATCAAATGTCGATTTGAGGCGTTGTAGCGATTTGAGTTTAGTAGATAATATGTTGTTCTTTAAATATATAACTGTAGGTGGATTTGAGCTGGTAGAACATTCATCGATGTATAGGTTTGTCGATATAGATCCTGACTATATCGAAGAAGAGTATGAAGGTCTAGATCCAGAGCTAGTTAATATATTAAATGAATATCATAAAGCATCACATAATATCAATAGCCTTCTATTAGATTTAAAATTGGATTGTTATTGTGGTCGACTAGCAAGTATAATATTTGAGTGTTTTGAAAAAGGCAAAATTAAATCTATTAGAACAGCTGAAGAGTTAGATGCAACAATCAGTAGGGTACTTATAGATAAAGAAAAATTATTTTCTAGTGATAGTCCTATGACAATAAGGGTCCAGTTAATAGATAAGATATTTAATAAATTAGGAATATTTATAATACCTATTCTGGTGGCTGTAGGACTTATTAGTGGACCGATTTTTGCATTATCAATCGCAATGTCATATTTTGGTTTAGGTTATCTTGTTTACAATTATATAAGAGATAAGGTAGCAAAAGGAGATTATAAAAGATTCTTGTCAGAACTTTATTCTTTAGAGGGAAAAGTTCCTCGTGCAGAGGATCTGATATCTAGAGAAGAAGAAAAAGAGAACCTATATGAGAATGATATGATCATAGATAGGTTAAATATCGATTTAGAGTTTATAAGAAAACATCCATATTGGAACTATGGGCATTTAGTAGATGATTTTGAAGCACTTTTAAGAAGTTATAAAACCGCTAAGTGGGAGAACTATTTGGTAGGTAAACGCTACAGGTCATTAGATTTTATAAAAGCATTAAATTGTCTTGAATCCGAGCTTTTTGCATTAAACACTGCTCAGGGTTTAGTTAGAGAACCAGTATTAGATGAAAGATACTTCATGATGAGCTTGAGTCAAGTAGAAAACTTCGATAAACGTGATGAGAGAATTAAACCACTTATCAACATGGCCGATTTCATTTATGCTCATCCTTACGAAGGATGTGAGGTGCACTTGATAGAAATTATGAACAAAATAATCGAATTTCTAGAAATGGAACAAACTGGACCTTTCAAACCGAGAGAAGCTTGTATAGAACTAATTCATAATACGAGAATGATCGGTATAAGTATCGAGAAAAAACTATCCGCTTGTAAAAAAGCAGAAAAATTAGCTCAAGAAAGACAAGCATCTTCATTAGAAATTCCTAAAAGAATGGGCTCTATGAAACCGATCGAAGAGAATAATTAAATTATCGTGGGAATAGGTTATTTTTAAGCGGCTTTACCATTTTTAGGCATTATCTTTTTGAGAGTTTGAGAACTTCCTTTTTTGGTCGCTCTCGCCTTATTATTTCAATAGCAATGCTAACATGTTTATAGTCAATTCTAACGGCAATCTCAACAACAATAATGTCAACAATACTAACGGTGCGGTCGCTCCTAGCTACCTGTTAAGATTAGAAAATTCTAATGTCACCGAGAATCATCGGGAATATCCTTATGATGAGAGGAAGCATCTAAAATAGAAATTTTAGAATATTGGTAACAAATCTATTTCCAGTGAACTTTTGTTCCAAATACTTATGAAGTACTATGCTCAGTGTAATTAAGTTATGCGAGCATTATAAGGCTTCATTTTTTTATTGACAAAGGATATCGACGGTTGTAATATAAATCCCCATTGGGGTGATTATCGTGGATTTTGAAGTGTATAAATTAGGCGATTCTGGCCTATTTTTAACTCGTGACGATTCAAATAATAGTAATAATATAACTAGCAATTTCGATCGTTTTTTTGACTATTGGAGAGAACTTATTGAAAGCAGAGAGCGAGTATCTGAGTTCGAATTAGTAGGTGATTCAATACATTTTACTGTGACAGTATTTAATTGTGACGGATATTTAGACGTCAAAGGTACTTTTAAACTAGAGAGTAGTCTATTGAGTAATACAAATTTTATGCTTTTCTTAAACGTATTGATCATCCGCTTTAAAAGTAAAAAGTCAGAGTCTTTAAGTACTATAGAAAACAAGAAGAACGATTATTTCAAGCCAGAAGTCTTAGCTAGTTTAGCGAAAGTACACGCAGAATATTTTAGTAAAAATGAATCTATAGAGATAGACTCCGAATTGAAAAAAGCTATAGGAGTTTATGTAAAAAATAATATAAGTCATATACCGACAACCGATATACAAATCAATTCTCTTAAGCATTTTCCCATAGCTTTAATACTCACCATAGCTGGTATTATTGTAAGTGAATTATCTGGGTTATTAAGTGGAAGTTTTAACAGTCTAAGCTATATTAGCATAGGTGGTGCGGTATTATTTAGTGGCATAAATCAATGTTTTATTTTAAATGCAAAAATGAAAAAATTGAGTATGTTTGCAGAAGCTTATATTTCAGAAGAAAAGGAAAAAAATAGCGAAGAAAAAGAACCAAGAATCAGATTAGCTGAAGTAAAAGATAAGATGTATGATTTCGTTTTAGAGGATATACATTACATGAGAAATTTAGATTCTCCAGATTTTTATTCTATATGTAAAAGACTTGATCGCTTTATTTCTGAATTTGGGATTTATAAGAAAAATGAGGTATGTGATGGACTTGAACTTCCTAAGTTTGTTTGTTTAGATAAATTAGCAGTTTTAGAGATCGATATGTATAATATTTCACGTGGCGACTGCGTAGGCTTTATTAATAAGGACGAGGTATATTTCGGTAAAGATAAATTTTTCGATAGACTTAGTTATCTCGGAATAGATAGAGAAGAAGTCGAGAGTGATGAAAATATTAAGTCCCTATTTTCGGTTCTCGATAGAGTTTTAAGTTTACCTTATATAGGATGTGAAAAGGACATAATTAAATTACTCAGAATCGTCCAACAGTATTATGAAAGTGGTAAACAAATATGTAGTGCAGAACTATTAAACAGGCTACAACCTGTAGAAAAAGATATTTCGGATATGATTAATTGGGCATTCGATTCCGAGCCTGGGTGTATTACACCATCTAAAGAGAACGATTTAGAACATCAAAACGAAAAGAACTTTTAAAGTCTATATTATAAAATGAAACCGGAATTGAGTGATGCCAGTGTAAATGAAAAAAT
>CAJUKM010000026.1 GCA_910587535.1 uncultured Bacilli bacterium | reverse complement strand
ACTTACTGTTGAGTTTTTAATTTGTTTTAATAGGTCTATATCCCTTAAAATCAAATTTGATTTTGTCGAAATTGATAAATTACAATCAGAGTTTACTAACTGAGTTAAAATATTTCTCGTGATTTGATATTTTTCTTCTAGTTCATTATAGCAATCCGTAACAGATGAAAGAAAAACATTCTTACCTGATATTTTTTTTAAATCGATTTTCTTATCACATTTTTTAATATCGACAAAATCGCCCCAATTTTCTTTGTGCCCTGTAAATCTCTTCATAAATGAAGCATAACAATATTTGCATCCGTGAGAACATCCAACATATGGATTAATTACAAAATCGCTCGATGGTAAATTTGATTTAGTTAAATAATCGCTAACTTTTATTTCTTTAACTTTCATAAATATAAATTCCTTTTTTATTTGATCACTTTATTTTTTGTTTATCGTATCTTTTATTATTTGTCTAATTTCAAGAATTCTCTTATTCATGAAATAAGGATGATCTTTAAGCCATCTTTTATTGAGAGGAGATGGATGTGGAAGCACTAGAGTCAATTTATTATTCCAAATGCTATTTTTAAAAACTAAGTCTTCAAAATTTTCTGTTGGAAAGAAAAATTTAGCAGCCTTAGCGCCAATCACTATGTATATTTCGTTATCTAATATCTTCAGTTCTTTATCTACCCACATATCAAAACAGCACTTAGGCGGTTGGCGATCATTTCCGTTTTTATCTTTTCCCGGATAACAGTGACCAACTGCTCCTATATAAAAGTTATCGGTGTTGTAGAATTCTTCGTCTGTTATCTCATACCATATATATTTTAATGTTTTTCCACTCATATCGGTAAAAGGTTTTCCAGTTTTGTGTACCTCTTTTGATGGTGCTTGACTGATCTGTACTATTTTCGAATTTTTCTTTCCCCAAAAAATTGGGTTTGGTGTAAATCCAAATTTTTGTTCACAATATCGGCAATTTTTTATTTGCTCTTTCAGTTCTTCAAATGCATCTTTCATCTTATAAATTCCTATACATCGTAATGATATTTAACATAAACTTTTCTTTTATCTTCATCTTCAGGATCTTCATCTATCAATATACCACCCATTTTTTCATAAAATTTACAGGCATTTTTATTGTACTTATTACATGATACAAAAAATCTATTATAGCCGTTTTGTTTTATTTCATCTTTGGCAAGATCGAAGAGTTTTCGTCCCAGTCCTCTATTTTGGAAACTTTTTCTTAAGTACAATAAACCTATCTCTTGTTCATAATCTCCATATTCTCGTCTTGGTGAACCGACATCCATATAGCCGACTATCTCGTTTTCACTTTCAACTACGTATAATGAAATGTTTTCATTTTCGAAGATACTTTTGAACGTTCTTTCAGCTTTTTCATAATCGTAGTTGTCAATCAGAGAATCGTTATATATCCCTCTATATGTCTCATCCCATGTAGTTCTTCTAAAGCTTGCTAATCTCTTGATATCGTTTTCATTTGCTCTTCTTATTTCGTAATCCATGTTTACCCTCTTTTACTTATAATTATTTGATGTTATTCTACTTTCCCCCATTTTTTAAAAGGAAATACTATAAAGTCTGTCTTACCCATTATATCCTCTCTTTTTATACATCCGAGAATCCTACTGTCGATAGAATCCTCACGATTGTCTCCTAAGACAAAATATTCGTCTTCTCGACAATAATCTATAAAGTCGTTCGTGTATCCTTTTCCATAAGGTATGTCTAACTTTTCACCGTCTATATATAAAGAATTATTTTTATATTCTATATCTTCTTTTGGCATACCGATAATGCGTTTAATAATCTTGTCTTTCTCAGTTTTAATGACGACTATGTCGAATCTGTTCAAATCTTTTTTTTCATATTTCTTAAGTATCATGAAGTCTTTGTCATCTAAAGTTGGATACATACTCGTGCCATTAACTCTTATAGGCGTCACTATAAAAGTTCTTACTAGGATAACTATGACGATTATGATTACATATATCAAGATTTCTTTGATCTTATCTTTCATATTTTCACCAAATTTCTTCATCTATTATAGCATAATTATGGCGGCAATTCCTATGAAATTTATTTCACAAAACAAAAAAATCACATATTGAAGTGATTTTTTTCATTCTGATCGTAATGCTTCGACTGGATCTTTCTTAGATGCCATTCGTGACGGGATTAAACCGGCGATAACTGTCAAAATTACAGATATCAAGACGAGTGCAATTCCCCCTACTACTGGTAGTACACTTACATTTTTTACTCCAGAAAGATCAGCGACGATTAGATTTATCGGAATATTTAAAAGTATGGTTAAACCTATTCCCAAAAGTCCTGAGAAGAGTCCAATGATAAGAGTTTCTGCATTGAAAACTCTCGAAACATCTTTCTTAGAAGCTCCAATAGCTCTTAATATTCCTATTTCTTTAGTTCTCTCTAGAACAGAAATATAAGTTATAATTCCAATCATTATAGATGAAACGATCAACGAAATCGAAACGAAACCTATCAAGACATAGCTGATCATATCTATGATAGAAGTTACTGAATTCATGAGCATACCAACTAAGTCACTATAGTTTAAGACGTTCTCTTCTCTTCCAGCTTCCTCCTCTTTTTTATTGTAATCGTTTATGATTTCCTTGATGGAGTCCTTAGATTCAAAATCTTTAGCAAAAATGCTTATTTGAGATGGTTTATCTAAATCTATTGCACCAAGTTTTTCTAATGTCGTATCATATGTAGCATTCGCTTCTTCTTTGTATCTATTTATCGCTGCAGCTAGTTCTTCAGCAGAAAGACTAGCTAGATACTTTTGCTGAGCAGGACTCAAATTTTTCATGTCGAACTCTTCTGTCGAAAATTTTAAACCTGTCAACACGTTGACGTCTTTATTCTTCTTTTGATCTTTAACTATTTCTGTTTCGTTTATTTTTTCGATAACGTATTTTTCTAGATCTTTAGTATATAGAACGCCACCCATCGTGGTACTACTAACTAATGCATTTTCGTTAGGTTTAATTATTCCTACTACTTCTATCTCTTCAGCAGTGTCTAATTTTGCCTTTAAATATTTTTCGTCGTCTTTTTTATATGTCCATATGCCATTCGATTTTTTATAATAATCGGTATTTAGAAGCATCTTGAACTTCATTCCAATAAAGTCATCAAAATCGAATTCTTCACGGTCTTTTTCTTCTACTTGCTCGCCATTTAAAACTTTAGTATAAAGTTCTTTTAATTCTTTCTGACTTTTTAGTCCTAGGGCATATAAGACATAATCGGTTATCTCATTGTTTTCATCGACCAAAATTACTATTTCGTTATATTTTTCTGGCATTCTTCCGCTTACTACTTGGTATAGTCTATCGTTTAATTCGTCATTTTCAAACAACTCTAACCACACATTTGACGAAATTATACTCATGTTTCCAGTCATATTTGACATACCTAAAGTATCTAAAACGGTATCTGGATTAACTTGTACTATCTCTTCTTCATAATTTGGATTGAACAGTTGTATTGCTAAATTATATCCATAAATTATCGACGTAGTATATTCATCGATGTCAGTATTTCCACTTTCGATATATTCTTTGAAAGCTTCTAGATTGTTCGATTGAATACTAGAGCTCATCATCGACAAAGTATCTGCAATCGTGTTGTTTGCATATATCTTGTCTTTTTCATTTTTGGAACTCTCCTCGCGTTTTTTCATCGCATTGGTCATCATCGACGTCATGTCTATAGAAGTCCTATCGATAGTTATAGGGTACGAAGTTAAAGTTTCCTTTTGAACTCCATCAATATATTCTTGGACTCCGTTTGAAAGAGATAATATCAGTGCGATACCGATTATACCTATAGATCCTGCAAATGCAGTAAGAATAGTGCGCCCTTTTTTGGTTAAGAGATTTTTGAAACTGAGTTGCAACGCTGTTTTAAACGACATATTTGTCTTTTTATCTTGACTATGGTTCTTTTCTTCGTTTCCTCCATCGTAGATATTGCTATCTCCTAGAATATCTCCATCTTTTAATTCGATTATTCTAGTAGAGTATTCTTCTGCCAAATCAGCATTGTGTGTCACCATTATTACGAGTCTATCTTTAGCAACTTCTTTTAATAAATCCATTATTTGAGTGCTCGTCTTGGAATCTAATGCACCAGTAGGTTCGTCTGCTAAGAGAATATCGGGATTATTGACAAGTGCTCTTGCGATAGCGACTCTTTGCATCTGTCCCCCTGATAACTGATTAGGTTTTTTATCGATATGAGAGCCCAATCCTACTTTTTTTAGTGCTTCTTTTGCTCTTTTTCTTCTTTCCTGTTTAGATACTCCAGATAATGTCAAAGCGAGTTCAACATTCGATAGGATCGTCTGGTGTGGTATCAAGTTATAGCTTTGGAATACGAATCCTACTTTATGATTTCTATATGTATCCCAATCTCTATCTTTAAATTTCTTAGTACTAACGCCGTTTATGATGAGATCTCCACTAGTATAGTCATCTAATCCGCCGATGATATTCAAAAGTGTCGTCTTTCCTGATCCTGAAGGTCCAAGAATCGAAACGAATTCATTTTCTCTAAAACTTATACTCACTTTATTCAATGCATTTTGAGTAAATGAATCAGTTTTATAGATTTTCGTTATTTTTTTAAGTTCTAACATTTGTGTAATCCTTTCTTTTTATAAAGAACTTTGAAACTGTGAATTATACAGTTCTGCATAAAAACCTTTTTCTTTTAGAAGTTCTTTATGATTACCTTGTTCGATAATATTTCCGTCTTTCATGACGAGAATAAGATCGGCATTTTTAATAGTAGATAATCTATGCGCTATTATAAAACTAGTACGTCCCTTAGTCAACTTATCCATGGCATTTTGAACCATTATCTCAGTTCTCGTATCTACTGAAGACGTAGCTTCATCTAAAATAAGGAATGGTGAATCGTCGACCATACTTCTCGCGATAGTTAGAAGCTGTTTTTGTCCTTGAGACATAGCATCTGTGTCTCCTAGAACCGTGTCATATCCATCTGGAAGAGTCTTGATGAAGTGGTCGAGACCAATCGTCTTACACGCCTCTATTACTTTTTCATCTGTAACATTTGGATCATTATATTTTATATTTTCCATTATTGATCCTTCGAATAGCCAAGTATCCTGTAATACCATAACGAATAAATCGTGTACATTGCTGCGGGAAAGATCCTTTATAGAAATTCCATCTATTATGATGTCTCCTCCATCTATCTCATAGAACTTCATCAGAAGATTTACTATCGTCGTCTTTCCTGCTCCAGTAGGACCTACTATTGCAATTTTTTGACCAGGTTTTATTTTAGCACTGAAATTCTTTATGATCTTGTGATCTCTATCGTAACCGAATTCTATATTTTTAAACTCTATATTTCCTTCGGCAGTCTTTTTATCTAGTACTTTTTTATCTATTTCGCTAGTTTCTTCTTTTTCTTCTAAAAATTCGAAAACTCTTTCGCTAGCTGCTGCAGTCGACTGAAGTTGAGTCATTGCTTGAGCAAATTGTGTAAGAGGTTGAGTGAATAATCTTATATAGATCATAAAAGCTACAATCACTCCGAAAGTAGTATCTCCTTTCATCGTGAGTATTGCTCCTACTATACAAACTGCCACGTAACCGAAGTTTCCGATAAATCCCATGATAGGCTGCATCAGTCCAGAATAAAACTGACTTTTTAGTCCGTTTTCATAAAGTCTCTCGTTTATTTCGTCGAACTCTTTTTCTACTTCTTTTTCGGCATTATAAACTTTTATCACGTTATGACCTGAGTAAACTTCTTCGATGTGTCCGTTTATATTACCTAATTCAGCTTGAACTTTTGTAAAGTATTTTTGACTGTTTCTCAATATTATGAACATCAAAGCAAACCCTAAAAGTGTAGAGATTACTGCAGTTAGGGCCATCAATGGACTAGTTTTGATCATCATGAAGAGCGATCCAAAAAACATAGTTATCGCAACGATCAAAGTACTAAAGCTTTGATTCATCGTATGACCTATAGTGTCTATATCGTTAGTCACCCTAGAAAGAGTATCACCGACAGTGGTTTTATCGAAATAAGAAAGTGGCAATTTATTGATCTTTTTAGCAATCTCTTTTCTCATCTCTTTTGAGAATCTATTCGTAACATTCGCCATGATGAGTCCTTCTATAAAATTGAAAAGGAAACTCAATGAGAAGAGTAAAACTAGTAGGAACCCGATTTTATCTATTTTATCTAAATCGATTCCCGTTCTTAGTCCGCTAGTGATAGCGTCTGTGATTACTTTTAGTTTGTCAGGACCGACAAGTGCTAAAATAGTCGAAGCCATAGCACTTATCCATCCGATTATCATGAGTGTAAAATATGTCTTATTGTATGTGAAAAGTTTTTTTATCGAAGTTTTAAAATCTTTAGCTTTTGCATTTTCTCCATTAATTCCTTGTGGTCCATGATTATGCATTCTCTAATTCCTCCTTCGAAAGCTGTGAACTTGCTATTTCCTTATATACATCACATTTTTTTAATAGTTCACTATGTTTTCCGATTCCGACACATTTTCCGTTGTCTAAAACTACAATTTTATCGGCATCTTTTATCGTTCCAATTCTTTGTGCGACGATCAATATAGTTGCATCTTTCGTGTATTTTTTTAATGCGTTTCTCAAAGAGAAATCTGTCTTATAATCTAGCGCTGAGAAAGAGTCATCGAAGATATAGATCTCCGGAGTACGTGCGATGGCTCTCGCAATAGAAATACGCTGTTTTTGACCTCCAGAAATGTTCGTTCCTCCTTGAGCCAATTCTGTTTCGATTCCTTTTTCCAGTTTATCTATGAATTCTTTAGCTTGAGCTACTTCTATACTTTCAGCCACTTTCTTTTGATCTGGTTTTTTACCATTTACTTCACCAAATGTTATATTTTTCTCGATGCTACCTTTAAACATTATCGCTTTTTGAGAAATGTAGCCTATCTTATCGTTCAAGAAGTCTTTTTTCATCTTTCTTATATCTATTCCGTCTACTAGGATTTCACCATCTGTCACATCGTAGAATCTCGGAATTAAATTTATGAGAGTCGATTTACCAGACCCAGTCGAACCAATGAAGGCTACTGTTTCTCCTCGTTCGATATTTAGATCGATATCTTTTAAGATGTATTCTTCAGCATCAGGATATTTGAAAGATACATTTTTAAACTCTATTTTCCCCTTGATACCTGTCGTATCATTGTCGATGTCGCCTTCTTCGATTTTAGGTTCTGTATCTAGAACCTCATTTATTCTTTTGGCAGAGACACTTGCTCTTGGGTAAATTACAAACAATAACACCAACATTATGAAAGACATGATCACTTGTACGGCATAGGAAGAGAACGTAACCATATCTCCAAATATGTTCATCTTCTCTAACATCGAAGCTTCGTTAATTAAATAAGCTCCTACCCAATATATTGCCAGCGATAAAGCCGACATGATGGTGCTCATTACTGGACTCATGATTGCCATAGCATTTTGGGTGAATAGATGTGTTCTAGTAAGTTCATCGTTTGCTTTTTCAAATTTATCCAGTTGATATTCCTCAGCATTATAAGCTCTTACTACTCTAATTCCGGTTAAGTTTTCTCTCGTTATTCTATTTAAGTTATCAGTCAAAGTTTGAACTTTTTTAAATTTAGGAAGTACTATCAAAACTAGAGCGATGATCATGACTAATACGATCAATACTCCTATTGCAGTTATGAGTGAGAACTCCCAACCTTTATTGGCTATCTTACTTATCGCAACGGTGGCCATAATCGGAGCTTTTATGAGCATTTGAATAGCCATAACTACGAACATTTTAACCTGTGTGATGTCGTTTGTACTTCTAGTAATTAGACTACTAGTAGAAAAGTTTTTAATCTCTTCCATTCCGAAAGATTCGACTTTTCTAAATATTTTACTTCGCAAATTCTTTTCGAAAGATGTCCCTATGAACGAAGCACAGTAGCCCGTTATAACGGCTCCAACAAGACTTCCAAATGCACAAAGCATCATAAATCCACCTTCGCGAAGGATATCGTTTATCTCTGAACCTTCAGTCTGTACTAATCTCGTAATCTCTTGCATGTAGTCTGGAATCTTTAAGTCTAGAAAGACTTGTAAGACTATAAATGCTATACTGATAAGAAAAAATATAATTTCTTTTTTCTTGAGATTTTTAAACATTTTTAACATTTTATTTTCCTTCTTTCTTTATATTATTTTTCATCTTGGCGATGACTTCAAAAAAGGTATCTAATTTTTCTTTTTCAATTCCTTCTGTGAGTTTATCTTCTATTTTATCTAACGATTTTAAAAATTCGTTTTTATGTTTTTTTGAACTAGATGAAAGTTTTACAATTTTGCCTCTAGTATCAATAGAAGATGAGACTCTATTAATGATTTTATTCTTTTCCATCGTATCTAGAATACCTGAGACCGTAGATTTACGAACGTTTAAAATTCTTTCAAAATCTTTTTGATGAACTTCTTCTTTTTCGTGTTCAAATAAATATTTTAGAATTAGAAGTTGATTATAGTTTAAATCTTTATTCATATAACATTCTATTATATGTTCTTTAGCAATCTTGTTTATGAGACTTTTTATTTCTTTTAAAGGATACCTTTTCATGACTTTCTCCTTTTTAGTTAGGGTACTAACTATCGGACATTTTCCAGTATATTACTTTGAATTTTTTATGTCAATAAAGGTATTAACTTTTCACACAAATATCACAAAAAAACAGTAGATGTTCTTTTATCTACTGCTTTTATGGCGTTACTCCGGATTCACGATATGGATCCGAAATAGTTCCTGTACCTTTTAATGTAATAGCATATTCAGCTTTTAAATTTATAACCGGAGCGACCGCACCGCTGTAGTTGACATAAGTATTGTAGAGCGAGCCTACGGTGCTCTCATAGAACACAAGAGCATCACTACCATTAAAATAAGAAGGCGAGAGCGACCAGTACACTGATCCCTTGTATAGGTAATAACTTGAGTTTGATGTATTACACTTTCCATTTCCAGCTGCGACTATTTCATCTGCCGTAATCAAACCTACTGGATATGTCAAGTCCCCGTTTCCTTTAGTTTCATCACTCACTGTAAATGCGTCATTCTTTTGTGGACACGTGAACCTTGGTTGAGTTACAGTTGTCTGCCATGGTCCTCCTACTCTTGCTGTTGCTCCGTACGCTGTTCTATTATACCCATATCCTAAGCCTGTATCAGATAAATATCCTGTTTCAGCACTCCCTGGTATTGTTCTATCATTACAAAATACTACATCTGCTACCTTGTCTCCTAAATTCTTATCTACTATATTTGTCTTATACCACGAATCTACTAACGTCTTTAAGTCTGAACTTGTCGTATTCGTTTGGGCCTGAGCTTTTGATGTACTTGCCGTTCCTTGCGCTCCTCCATACATCCAACCTACATACTTTGCATCATTATACTGTGCATTGAACGCTTTACTTGTATATGCTAGTCTTCCTGTATCACTCGTTCCATTCGCATATCCTTGTGTTCCATCGTATATGATCCTTAGACTTCCGTCTCCGTTTATTCTGATGATTCTCCAGTAGAAGCCTGCGAATTTGACGTAGTTGTTTGTTACCGCACCGCGATAGTAATAACTTGTTCCATAGTCGTCCATCAAGGTATACACGCCTTCGTCTGTCGTTGCAGGTTCTGCAAAGTTGGGATTACCTGTTTTAGCAGAGTTTTTAATGTTCTCTATAATATTTGACTCAGGTGGAGTTATCGGAGGCTCTTCTGGATCTATAGGATCAGGAGGTCCTTCTGGGTCAGTCGACATCGTCGGTGATTCTATTTCCGATTTAGAACATTTAGCTGTGGTTGTCTTACTAGCTATCCCGTAAACATTGACACTATAATCTGTTCCGCTATTCGTTAAAATCGGAATGCTTAACTCCACGGCTTGCCTATTCTTATCTATATCTTCATAACGGCTCTCGATCACTGACCCTCCTACCTGAACTCCAAACATCGCGTCAATAGGCATTTCACTAGTGACCTTAGAAAGTCTTTCTTGTTCGATTATATCTTTTGTATAAATCATGTCGTATCCATAACTTATCATATTTATAGTTTTATCTTTCTTTGTATCGAAGTCTCTTATGGTCGCTTCTTTTAGAGATAAGACTTTTTTTATCGGTTGACCTTTTTTATTTGTCCTATCTGCATTAAATATTAAAATATATGAGTTTCCTTCGCTACCACTACTTACGTCTCCAATGCAGTAGAGTCCGTATCTATCGATATCGTCCCCTATCGCTTTTACAATTCTAGCAATTTGCATATCGTAGTCGGCATTAGCTTTACTCGTATTATACATTCTACGTATGTTAATAAAAAGATTTATTAAAAAAATTAGAACGACTGAGATTAAAGCTAGTGAAACTATGATCTCTATTAAAGTCATACCTTTTTTATTGAGCTTCATAGATCAACCTCTACTTCCTATTCTGAGAGTTGCATACTGATATATCGTGCCATTTTCTTCGTTTTCATCTGTGTACATCACTACGATTCTGTAAGCATCATCTATGTTTCTTACGTCAAATGTTTTAAAGTAACGCTTCGTAGTAGGCTCTAGCGTTTCCAAATTGGCATCTTCTGGATTCCATTCGGTAAAATATATTCCTCTTACGTTCATAAACGAGAACAATTCATGACCAGAAAGTGTAGGGTTTTCGCACTTTTTTTTGTTATCTAACGATTCACTGCAATATATATATATATGGTTAGAACTAGTCGGAAGGCTTTCTAGAATAGCTTTAAGAGCGTCGCCTTCGTCTTCCTCAAAGTACTTTCTTATGACACTCGTTTTATAGATGTATTCCGTGTTGTCATATAAAGATTTTTTCTTTACATCTATAAGAAGTTTACTATATGCTCCATACAAGATGACCAATATTACACATAAGACTGAAATGACTACTATCGCTTCCATTAGAACGAAGCCTTTACTTTTTTTAGCCATTTTGCCACCTCACTGTACACACTATATCATCGGAAATTTCTTTAAGTTCCAATGAGCTTTCACTTTTTCCTGTCGATATGTCGTGTTTAAGAGTCGCATTATTTGAAACCCAGTTACTATTTTTTCCGATACAAGAAATAGTTGGATTTATGCTAAGTCTTTCTCCACCGATAATTGAAACTTTTAGAGAACTTCCTCTTTCGATATCCTGCTCTACTAAATAGTTCATAGTACCAGTAAAAAATTCTAAGTTTTCATCGAGCCATTCTATATTTGGTTCATTACCAGTACCATAACTAGCTGTTAGATCTAAAAGCATCGCTTCTCTGAAAGCTATGTTCGTATAGTTGTAAGTACTCTTTCCTATTATAAACTTTGCTGCTGGGTCTACTACTTCTGGCACACAAATATTTGAGTAGTATCTCCAATTACTATCGGTTTTCGTCGTAGATATCGAACAACCGGTTATGAACGAAACTTCTACTGGAGTATCGACAATCTGTCGATTTTTAATACCCATATAATATTTGTGATTTTCTGAGGTCGGAATATTTGTAGAAATATAAGAGTTAGCGCTAGCAGATGAGACGTTTAAATATTTTGGAGTGGATGAAAAAAAACTCGTTTGGAAAGTTCCAACTTTTGTCCATGGGCTATCTGCTGTACCGATAGTTGACAGTTCAGCATCAAATAAAAGGTTTGTAAGTCTCAAACTGTAGTTGTTACTCGATCCGACTTCTGCGCCTGATACGAGAAATCTTACAGAAAAAGTATCGTTGTTTAAGTTTTCTTGAGCATTTTCGTTATAACGATCTAATATCGTTTTGTTAGCTATGTAGTTGTTTAAAAGAGTTGCGATTATGGCGATAAAAACTAAGAAAAAAGAATATATTAAAGATGTCGCGATGAAACCGTTTTTCTTCATTCATACCAACCCTATTCTATCGACAATTATAACATATCTGATAGAAAAAGTATATATCGTTGTATTTTCTATAATTTTTTAAAAAAATGCAAAAAAACCTACCAAAATGTAGGGGTAACTAAGATATCTTAAATTAGCTTTACAGTTTTTATACAATTTTTGTAAGGGTCGGTGGAATTTATATGGTTAAATTGAACATAGTCGAGTTGCTCAAGAAAAACAATAAGAGCAAGTACTGGCTTAGGCAAAATATGAACATAACTTCACGCAATTTAAATAAGATCATTAGAGGAGAAACGACTTCTATTTCTTTTAAATATATAGAGGATTTTTGTAAGTATTTGAACTGCACACCTGGAGAACTGTTCAACCTGAACGTCGATGAAAAGGATATGTATTGTTCTGAAAAAGAGTTGAATAGATGAATTCAACTCTTTTAAAATGATATTCACACTAGTTTTTATTAGAATGTTTATAGTGTAGAAGCTCTTTTGCTTTCTGAGAAGAATAACCAGTAAAGTATGAATTGTACATCTCTATAACAGCAGTATTTTCATGACAATAATTTGATAACTTGGGTATACATGTCAATGAATTTTTCCTATCCATTATTCTATTGTCTTCATCTTTTTTTGGTACTAATGGTTGACCTCCTCCACCAATACAGCCGTTTTTGCAGCTCATCACTTCTATAAAATCGTATTGTTCTTTTTCTGCTAAAATGGTTTCTAAGTTTTTGAGACCATATACTACGGCTATGTTTATTATCCTGTCTCCGATTTTAAAAGATTTTTTTGAAATAGGTTCTTTGATATCTAAGTCGTAGGAACCGATTTTTGGATTTTTGCCAGTCAATAAGTAATGTACAGTACTTAATGCTGCACTCATAACTCCACCACTTTTTCCAAATAGCAAGCCAGATTTACTATGCTCACTCAAAAGTTCATCTGGTTTACTCGGTTTTAATGATTGCAAATCTATCTTAGATTCTTTTATCATAAAAGCGAGTTCTCTCGTCGTAATTACGTAGTCTGTGTTTCCTGTTGTAGCCTCATATTTTTTAGCTGTGCAAGGTGCAACTACGACACTTATTATATCTTCTTCGATAGATTCCATCTCTTTAAAGTATGTCTTTATTAAAGTACTAATAATCTCTATCGGACTTTTAGTAGTGCTCAAGTTTGGGACCAATTCTGGACGAAAATTAGTCACATACCTTACCCAAGATGGGCAACAACTCGTAAACATCGGTAGATTGTTCTTATTGCTAAGACGTTCTAGGAGTTCATTTGCTTCTTCTATGATCGTCACATCTGCTCCATAACTCACATCGAATACATAAGTGAAACCCAATTTTCTCATAATTGCAGGCATCAATTCTTCGATAGGTATCTCTGAATCTATGTTTAATTCTTCACATAACGATACTCTCACAGCAGGAGCATAAGATATTGCGATCTTTTTGTCGGTATCATTTAACAGGTTTAAAACTCTTTTATATTCATATCTTTCTTTAAGTGCTCCCATAGGACAACTCAAGATACATTGTCCACAATAAAGACAACTCTTCTCGTCTTCCGTGCGACACTTTTTTTCTAGTCCTGTTTCAATATTGCATGTATTCAAACAGACACCACAATCGATACATCTTTCTTCTATTCTTTGAATTGAAGGATTGTCGTCATCTATTTTTACTCTGTTGTTCATAATTACTTCCACCTTCATCGATTATATCATATAAGCAAGTCTTTGAATATCAAATTTCTTGAATAAAAAGTTTCTATGTGATTAAATATTATTAAGAAAGAAGGACGAATTTATGGCAGAAATTCAAAATAAAAGTATCATTAGTAGAGATGTCAACTTCGCTGAATGGTACACTAGTGTAATTACTAAAGCTGATCTTGTCGACTATTCTAGTATGAAAGGTAGCATGATAATTAGACCATACGGATACGCTATTTGGGAAAATATAGTAAGCGTACTCGATAAAGAATTTAAAAGATTAGGACATGAAAATGTCCAAATGCCGATGTTCATCCCGGAGAGTTTACTCAATATTGAAAAAGAACACGTAGAAGGATTTGCTCCCGAAGTTGCATGGGTTACAGAGGGTGGAAAAGACAAACTAGATGAACGAGTTTGCGTTCGTCCGACAAGTGAAGTTCTTTTTTGTGAACATTATAAAAAAATTATAAAGAGTTATAGAGATCTTCCAAAACTATATAATCAATGGTGTACGATCGTCAGATGGGAAAAAACTACGAGACCGTTTTTGAGAAGTAGAGAGATATTGTGGCAAGAAGGTCATACGATGCATTCGACTAAGTCGGAAGCTATGGAAGAGACTTTAAGAATGTTGCAAGTGTACGAGAATTTTCAAAGAAATTATCTCGCTATACCCGTAATAGCTGGCGAGAAAACAGATAAAGAGAAATTTGCAGGTGCAGAAAAAACATATACTGTAGAAGCGATGATGTATGACGGAGTTGCCTTACAAAATGGAACAAGTCACTATTTTGGTACTCATTTCGCAAAAAGTTTTGGAATAGAATTTTTAAATAAAGATAATAAGCTAGAGACTCCTCATCAAACTTCATGGGGTGTAAGCACTCGAATGCTCGGTTCAATAATTATGGTTCACAGCGATGATTTAGGTTTAGTTTTACCACCTAAGATTGCACCTATTAAAGTTGTTATCATTCCTATAGGGAAAGAAAATGAGAAAGTCGATGAGACAATAAATGATATCACTAATAAATTCGAACAGATGGAGATAACTTATAAAGTCGACTCTTCGGATAAATCGCCGGGATTTAAATTTGCTGAAGCCGAAGTAAAGGGTTACCCTATTAGAATAGAGATAGGGCCTAGAGACCTAGAAAACGATGAAGTTATGTTAGTCAGAAGAGATACACTTGAAAAGTTAAGAGTCAAATTGAAAGATATAACTACTACAGTCGAAGAACTTTTAAATACTATTCAAAACGATATGTACGATAGAGCTCTTAAAAGACGAGATGCGATGATCTATAAAGCAAAGGGTTATAATGAATTTAAGGAAATCGCAAATGAAAAACAAGGCTTTATATTGACTAACTGGTGTGGTAATGTCGAATGTGAAAATAAGGTTAAAGATGAACTGGGTTTAAAATCTAGATGTATTCCACTAGAAGATAGTGAACCTGATGGTCCTTGTTCTATATGTAATAAGGATGCAAAGTGTAAAATATATTTTGGTAAGCAATATTAAAAAAAGTTGGTACTGGTAAGTCCACTTTTTTTTGTGTATAATGTTGTTAAGGTGATAAAAGCATGTCAGGAGCGAATGTAAAAACCGTATACAAATTGAAAAGAAAAAATTTAGCTGTCTTTATAGGAATAATATTAGGTATAGCTTTGGCTATCTCTATATTAGTTTATTTAGCGATATATATAATAGATTATTGCAATACTAATAAGATGGTCGAAAGTATAAACAAACTCGAAGTTGTCAGCAACATTGTCGATGATGAAAAAACTAAGCCGATTGCTCCTCCAAGTACCCTTTCTAAATTCGACAACTATTGGAACTATATAAAGTTAGGACTTATGGACATAGATATGGTGAATTTAAAAAAGACTAATGTGGATACTGTCGGGTATATAGAAATTAAAGGAACAGAATATTCGTATCCTGTCGTTAAGGGAGAGAAAGATTTTTATAAAAATCATTCTTTTGACAAAACAAAGAACAATTTTGGTTGGATATATCTATCTGACGAAAACGATCCATCTACTCTTTCTGTTAACAACATAATTTATGGCAATAAACAATTTATGGGGCTTTCAACAGAGTTAGAAAAACTTTTTGACGAAGAGTGGAAAGATAATGACGATAACTATATTATCCGTTATTATACGAACGATTATACTTCACTATGGCAAATAATTAGTGTCTACAAATCGAATAAAAATGATCACATTAGAACATCTTTCGAATCGGATGATGAAATTCAACAGTTTGCTAACGACTCTATCAAAAAAAGTGAAATTAAATTTAAAGCTGAAGCTTTACCTACCGATAATTTTTTGACAATAACGACTAACTCGAATAGATCTAACATAGTCGTACTTGCAAAACTTATCAAAATTAAAAGGGAATCGAATTGATTCTCTTTTTTAGTTTTCACATTCGTGCTTTGAATATGCTTTTTTAATTTTAGTCTCTGGTACGTTCTCTAAGTTATAAAGACCCGCATTTTCCATCTCTTTAAAGATCTCTCCTTGAGAGCTTAGGAATTTATCAAGACCTTCTATAAAAGTTTTCTTAATTTTTGGTGTCGAAGATTCTATAGATCCGTGAAAAAGTATATCACAAGAATTCTTACTCAAAGTTAGTACAGTATTCATTATAATTTTATCTTCCATCTAATTCACTACCCCTCTATCAACTTTAAAAACTTTTTGTGCCATTCTTTATTCAATTTTTCAAATCCTTCTAATAACGATTTAAAGTTTTCGTCCTCTATTCCTATCGTATAGTTTGCTAAATAATCACTGATACTTTGTAAGTGACTCAAAACGTCTTCTATATACATCAATTCTTTTTCTGTCATAAAATACCCTCCTACTACATTTATTTTCTGCACTAAACAGTTAAATATTCTTTAATTTAATAAAAAAAAAGACCAATTTTTTCCTAGCCTTTTAAACCATTTTTATGACTAACTGTTCTCCATAGTCTTTATTAGCAGGTCTTTTTCTTACATAAAGTTTTCTTATCTCTGATTTTATTTCTTTTAAAATGTTCATAATAAAGTATAGTTTAATATTTTCTTCTGACTTAGCTTTTAAAATTTGAATTAACTGATCGCAATATTTACTAACCTCAGTTAAAGCAAACTGATTTTTTATTGCCAATTTTGCCGTATCCATAACTCTATTTCTATTTTTAAAGGATCTAATTACAGCGTTTTCGTCGATCGATATTTCGTCAGTCTGTTCTTCACTATAAGCTGGATTAAAAAGGAATGTTTGATCCATATTTTCGTTGTCTAATCCTAATAAAAAATTCAAATCTATAGATCTTTCAGTAATCGTACTAATAAATCTTTCTTCATCAAAATGTCCATTTGATAAGTTCATGAGTTGAGTTAACAATTTTGTATATATCACTGGTTTTAGTGTGTCAGATAATTTAGTCAATATTCCATCGATGGTCACTATGAATAAAGCAAGATCATATTTTAATCTACTGTTTTGAACTGTCGATTTACGTTTAATAGCATCCCGTTTTAAATATAGCAATAATTCCATGCTCTCTAGAATTCCGTACTTTTGAACTAATTTATCTATCAATTCTTTTTTTATTTCTTCTAATGAGTCGCTGTTTAAGTAGGTGTCTGTTTTTACTTTAAGCATCGCTCCCAACTCATCTTCGCTGACACTTAATAAATCGTACTTTTTCTCAAGCAGTTCTATAATTAGTCTTATAAATAATAATTCTAACATTTCGATCCTCTTCTTACTATTCCGTAACTGTAGTTGTAAGTGGCTTGATAGTATGAACTTTACTTCTGACTATAGAACTTGTCAAAGATCTGGCCTGTTCTTTTATCTCAGAGATCGATTTTAATATCTTCTCTTTATCTTCTTCTGTGGCATTTTCTAACTTTCTATTTTCTGTTCTAATCTTGTCATAACTTATGAACAGAGTAACATATGTATCTGGTTGGTTGTGATCTCTAGTCATTTCTCTCGTATCTATTTTTAAGCTTCCAATTCCACTTTTAATATTTTCGCTCATGTAATAGTCGTGATTGATAGTCACTTCTGTTCCATCGATTACGGTTCTAAAAGTATAAAAATATGTCGAATTTGAAAATTTAATATTTATAGATGCATTTGGAAGTCTCAAGCTCATCTCCATTATGGCCTCTCCAAGTTCTTCTATTATAAACTCATGATTTTTTATCAGATTTTTTAATCTTACATCAGAAGATACACTTTTTTGAAAGGGGTTTATAAGGTCATCTAATTCTAGTAGTTCTCTTATGATTGATCCATCTAATGAATCTAAATCCGTCTTTCTTCTTATATCTCTATTACGATTATTTATTTCTACGCTTTTTTTAACAAAAGTTCTTAAACTACTTAGGAATCTTCTAAGAGTTTCTCTTTTGGCCTCTTTTTTGTGTTCCTCTAATTTTTCACTGCTATGCTCTAATTTAGATAAAATGTCTAAAAGACTATCCGTCGAATAAATATAATAGATTTTAGGGGTAAAGTTTTCTAAAGATGTCTCTCTATCGTTCATAGTTATTTTTTGTACATTCCAGTCCAATGCAACATCGATAGAGGATTTTACTTGATCACTCAAGTAATCTGCTATACTTCCTTCAGAAGCAGCATCACTAACAAACACAACATAACCTTCTTTAGAATGATATATATAACCTTCAGTTAGACTGTAGATATCGACTTTCTCATCTTTTCTAACCATGTATCCTTGTTTATTATCTAATCCCATTACTTTTAAGATAGATTGAAATTCTATTTTTTTCATAGACCCACCTGAACTTTCTTCAAATATGATATCATACATTATATACTTTGACTATAAAAAAATAAGTTTTATAATGGATTTTATTTCCTTTTAAATTAGATCTTAATATAAAAAAAATATAGCAAGTTTCTATTTTTAAATAGAGTTGCTATATTTTTAAAAATTTTATTTAATCTAGTTTCTTTTGCTTTTTTCTAACTTTCTTTGTAATCTTAATCGTTTTGCTTCTTCCTTTTTAAGTTTCTCTGGTTCTATTCGGCTAGCTAAAACATCTACCATTCTTTGATGTAATGCAGTTTCTTCAGGAGTAAATTTATTAATGCCATCGTTGTAAACAAATTGTATTAATTCTTGCATCGTTACTGTTCTTACTTTCTGTTTATTATTTGTCCTCGAAAAATAGTCAACATAACAAACTAAATCTTTAGATCCACCAGCTTTCATATACTCTATTATGAATCTTCTCAACCCTGGATCAGAATAATCGATGCCATAGATCATAGGAATGTCTATATTTCTTCCAAACTCTTTGGCAAATAAGAAGGCTCTGCGAGGTCCTATTCTTACTCCGCCTCTTTCGATTATTCTATACATAACACAATTTAGCATTTCTTCTCTTTGAAGATGCAAAATTTTTGCATTTTTAATTGCCATTTCTAATTCGTTATTTTCGGATAAAACTACTCCTTTTTCTTGTAACACTCTAAGGACATCTTCAATGTGGAGTCCTTTTAAGTCATCATCTTTTATTTTAAAACGTGTATATTCTCCTACTCCTTCGGATTCTTCAACAATTCCATCTATTGTTAAATGTAAATGAGCGCGATTCGAATCTAGATATACTAAACTTGTATATCTCGGTTCTTGAAATAGATATTTTTCTTCATAGGGTAATGAATCAACAAATGCTTTAGTGTTATAAAAGTCTTCCCAATCTAGTATTCTTACATCTGAAGTTTCATCTAGCGATGCATCTATATATCCGTTTTTATTGAACATTACATCGTCAACATCGATATTTTCTTGATAAGAGCCTGGTATCTTTCTATTTATTTCATAGTCAGGATATCGGAGCTCATACCATACAGCTATTTTTTCGATAAAATTTCTCATTGTTATCTGTCGTTGACTAGAGTAATGGCCTTTGACAATATTTTCAAAATACCATTTTATAAATTTATCGATTTTATCACTTAAGGTTTCAGGAATAACTCTATTTTGATTTTCTTTCTTTATCAATTCCATTTTAATTTTTCTTATTGTTAACATATAATAAAGCCTCCACTAAGCTCATTATACTACGTAGAGATTAAAATTTTAATATAATAAAACAATTTTTTATTTTTAAGAGACAATTAACATCAAATTCATATTTATTTTTGTTCTTTTTTTCAAT